>DATCZR010000154.1:0-25718 GCA_036525835.1 Cyclobacteriaceae bacterium | reverse complement strand
GTAGGGGTATTGACAGAGAAATTATAGTAGACAGGTAACCACTCATACTAGTTGTTAAGATTTACTCCTCCATGTTAATATGAAAATAGGGCTACTCTCCGATACCCATGGCTACCTGGATCCGAAAGTCTTTGAATACTTTAAAGAAGTAGACGAAGTATGGCACGCTGGTGACATTGGTGACATTGCCGTTATTGAGGCACTGGAAAAATTCAAGCCTACGAAAGCCGTTTATGGAAACATTGATAGTTCATCCATCTACAATCGTTTTCCTGAAGATTGGATGTTCACCTGTGAAGGAGTCGAGGTTTGGATTACCCACATCGTAGGATCGCCTGCACGCTATAACGATCGAATAATAAATCAACTCCGAAAGCATCCACCAGACCTTTTAATTTGTGGTCATTCACACATCATGAAAGCACAAAGAGATCCCAAATTCGATAACATGCTCTACCTCAATCCGGGCGCTGCAGGCAACCATGGCTTCCATCATATCAAGACGATAGTACGGTTTGAATTAGTAAAAGCTCAAATTAAGAACATGCAGGTGATTGAGTTAGGTAAGCGAGGAGGTATCATCTAAGGCTAAAACATAATGGCGCTTGTAAGAAGTACATGTGTCTCATCTCCTCAGTAGTAACAATGAAAAAGGGTCCCCATTCAAAACAAAATGAATAAAAAAAGTCAACCATTTCCGGTTGACTTTCTTGCTTAGGTATAGGTATTAATTAAGCTTTCTTAGATCCTTTAGCCTTAAACTCTTCCTTGATTTTCTCCACATCCACAGATTTCATCACAGGCTGAAAATTCTGAATTTTCAAATCTGTTCTTCTGCGTGCCGATTCAGCTCTATCCCTTCTTACTTTTCTTTTTAATCTGGTAACTCCCATGATGATTGCATTTTGTTGTGTTCACTGCCCAACGCAGCAGGGCGCAAAAATAGCAGAATTCATTAATCTTAAAAAATAATTTTAGCTTCATCCGGCTTCTAAACCGTGTAAATCAATAGAATCATGGTTAGTTTTGGCCTGAATCCATGGAAAAACCATCATTACCCAAAGGAACAAGAGATTTTGGTCCCACCATCATGGCCCGCAGGCAGTACATTGTGGAGGCCATTCAGAAGGTATTTAAGAAATACGGCTTCCGGCAGCTGGAGACACCTGCCATGGAAAACCTTTCGACCCTTACAGGTAAATATGGGGACGAGGGAGATCAACTTTTATTCAAAATTTTGAATTCGGGCGATTTCCTGAAGAATGTGGACCCCAAGAAATTAGAAAAAAGGGATTCAAAAACCATTGCCGGTGAAATTTCTGAAAAGGGGCTGAAATATGACCTTACCGTACCGTTCGCTCGATACGTGGTAATGAACCGAAATGAAGTCACCTTTCCCTTCAAAAGGTATCAGATTCAACCCGTATGGCGTGCCGATCGCCCACAGAAAGGACGCTATCGTGAGTTCTATCAATGTGATGCCGATGTAATCGGAACTGACTCTTTGCTATGTGAAGCTGAAATTATTCTGATGATTCATGAGGTTTGCACTAATCTTCAAATAAAAGACTACAGTATCAAGGTAAATCATCGAGGTATACTTTCTGGATTAGCAGAAATTGCCAATGCCAAAGGGAACGAGACCCCCCTGTTCGTGGCCATCGACAAATTGGATAAGATTGGTGAAGAAAGGGTGAAAGAGGAATTGAAATCCAAAGGCTTTGATGAAGAAAGCATATCCGCGATTTTTGAAGTACTCAATTATCGTGGAAACAACATTGAAAAGATAGAATTTGCCAAAAACAAATTGGGCAACAGTGCAACAGGACAGGATGGCATCAGTGATATAAATGAGATCATCAAATTGATTTCAAAATTTGACCTGGAAGCCGATTCATTTGAACTGGATATGACCTTGGCTCGAGGATTGAGCTACTATACCGGAACCATCTTTGAAGTAAAAATCAATAATGTGGCAATCGGTAGTGTATGCGGAGGCGGCCGATACGATGATCTCACTGGTGATTTTGGTTTGCCTGGCGTATCCGGAGTTGGATTCTCTTTTGGGGTTGATCGCCTCTATGATGCGCTGGATGAATTGAAGTTGTTCCCGGAAGAAGCAGAAGAATCGTCTCAAGTATTTATCGCCCATATGGATGAATCTTCAATGACTTACGGTTTGGAATCATTGAAGGAATTGAGGAATAAAGGCATTGCCTCAGAAATTTATCCAGACATTGCCAAGTTGAAAAAGCAATTGGACTACGCCAACAAGAAAAAGATTCCATTTGTGATAGTAATAGGATCAGAAGAAATGAGCAGCGGTGAACTTACTTTCAAGAACATGAGAACAGGCGACCAACAAAAATTAACCCTCAAAGAAATTCTAATTCAATTTTGATTTGAAGTCTATCTATCCAATTTCTAGCAATCCATTAACCCTGGAGCATGTTGATGACATCTTAAAAAGTCAAATCAGTTTGTCTGCAGAAGCAGCGCATCTCATTACCAAATGCAGGCAATACCTTGATCAAAAAATAAAGAATTCCACCTCCCCTATTTATGGAATCAATACAGGCTTCGGTTCACTCTACAGTAAAAATATCGCTCCAGATGAACTTGGCAAGCTCCAAAAAAACCTGGTGATGTCCCATGCGTGCGGCACTGGGGCTGAAGTGCCTCCAGAGATCGTGAAGCTAATGCTGTTATTGAAAGTACAATCACTTTCATATGGCTATTCTGGTGTGCAGTTAGAAACAGTGCAACACTTAATCAGCTTTTATAACAACAATGCCCTGCCAGTAGTATATGAAATGGGATCGTTGGGAGCTTCTGGTGACCTGGCCCCTTTGGCCCATCTTGCCTTGCCATTAATTGGTTTGGGTGAAGCTTATTTTCAGGGCAAAAAATTGAAAGGTGATGAATTACTGGACAAGTTAGAACTTACTCCGGTAGACTTTAAAGCCAAAGAGGGATTAGCTCTATTAAATGGTACGCAATTCATGAGTGCTTATGGGGTATGGTCTGCTTTACACGCCAAACGAGTAAGTCAATTAGCCAATCTGATTGGAGCCTTGTCTTTGGACAGTTTTGAAGGGCGCATTGAACCGTTCGATGAACTCATCCATGGCATTCGACCTCATGCTGGTCAAATTCATGTGGCAAAAGAAATACAAAGAATTCTGGAAGGAAGCGCCATACTTTCACAACCCAAGAAGCATGTGCAGGATCCTTATTCCTTCCGATGCATTCCTCAAGTGCACGGAGCTACAGAAGATGTAATTCAATTTGTAAGCCAAACATTCACTACAGAAATTAATAGCGTTACTGATAATCCAAATTGTTTTCCTGAAGAAGACAAAATCATTTCGGCAGGCAACTTTCATGGACAACCTTTGGCTTTGGCCATGGATTTTTTAGCCATAGCCCTATCGGAACTAGGAAGTATTTCCGAACGAAGAACATATCAACTTATTTCCGGTTCCCGGGATCTTCCGAATTACCTTGTAGCTAATCCAGGTATAAACTCCGGTTTAATGATTCCACAATATACCGCAGCCTCTTTGGTAAGCCAGAATAAACAGCTTTGCACGCCTGCTTCTGTCGATTCGATTGTCTCTTCCAACGGACAGGAAGATCATGTAAGTATGGGTGCCAATGCAGCAACTAAATTATATAAGGTGGTCAACAACTTGTATTCTATTTTGGCTATTGAACTCATTACCGCAGCGCAAGCTTTGGAGTTTAGAAAACCGCTGAAGTCTTCGCCTATTTTGGAGGTATTTGTAAATACTTTTAGGTCTACCGTTTCGTTTATAGAAACAGACCGTTTACTTCACGAAGACATTGTGAAGGCTGAATTGTTTCTAAAAGAATACAATCTCAAAAAGTGAAGAAAGCAATTGTACTAATCTGGGGTACGCTTTTGTGGGTAAGTGTTACCCAGGCACAACCTTACTTCAGCGTGGGCGGTCGCTTTCAGGTTGATCAGATTAGGGGATGCGCACCGCTCACCGTTACGCTCACCAATCTACTAGCTGGAAACTGTGACGCAGCTAATCCCTGTTCCATGGATTACCTTGGGAATAATCAACAGACACTAAACTTGTTTACGTTTCAATATAACACGCCAGGCATTTACCAACTGAAGGTACTGTATCAAGGCCAAGGTGCTGACGTCATCACAATTACTGTTGTTCCCAACGTTGAACCCGATTTTGAAATCTATAGCTGTGCCAATTCCGATGTGAAAATTAAGGTGCTGGAAAAAAGTTACCAGCAGATGATTATCGACTTCACCAACGATGGCATACCAGAAGCAACCATCCCAAGTGGAAACAATGCAACCGCAACTCACGACTATGCTACACCAGGAAACAAAACCATTTCGGTACGAGGATACAATTTAAATTCGGCAGACAACTGTGCCTCTAAAGTGAAAACATTCGATGCGTTAGCTACTTTGCCTGCCCCAACCATAAACACCTTAACTATTGCAGATAAATCAACTATTAAACTTGACTTTTCAATCCAACCCAACATCCAATATCGTTTGGAAATAGCTGTCGGCAATGCAGGCCCCTTCCAATTGGCGCAGACATTATATGACGTGAACACTTTTACGCTTTCAAGTTTAAGTCCTGAGATCAATTACTATTGCTTTAGGCTAGGCGCATTAGATGCCTGCAATGGAGCTAGTAATTATTCAAATATTATTTGTAGTTCTAAAGTAAACTTGTCGATCGAAGACGGCTTAAATAAACTGAGTTGGATTACGGCAAATACCGGGATTCAAAGCACAGAGGTAGAAAGAGATAATGCTACATTCACAATAATTCCTGGTGCCCCCACCTCATTTAATGACATTGACATTGAATGCAAAACGCAATATTGCTATCGAGTCATCAACCGTTATGGAGGAGGCGCAAGAAGCATTTCCTTACAATATTGTGGCACATCATTTAAGGTCACCAATCCACCGGCAGTGATCAACACCAGCGCGGTCGTAACCAATACGGGTCTTAAACTGGAATGGCAACAAGAACCAGGAAGCACTCCTTCTTTATATAACATACTCATATCAGCAGATGGCCAAAATTTCGGACCACTTGCATTTGCGTCTGCCACTAATTACACGGATAAAAATTATCTTACCGAGAGTAGCTTCACTTATCAGGTTGAATACACCGATGAGTGTGACAACAAAAGTGCAAAGGGATTAACGATTGATCCGATTCGACTAACTGGTGCTATTAACAACAATGTTATTTCCATTTCGTGGAACGAGTATCAAGGGTGGAACAACGGAGTTAGTAATTACTTTATCGACAAGTTCAATTTACAGGGCAATTTGATTAAGTCTATTGATGTCGGTCTTGATACTTCATTTACTGATGATGAGGCAGATCCTGACAACCAGTTTGTCGCCTACAGAATAAGAGCAACGCCCAATCAAAGTGGAATCCCAGTGTCAATCTCAAATAAGATCGATTTTATCAAAGACTCTAAAATATTCTTTCCTACCGCGTTCAGTCCTAATGGAGATGCTTTGAATGATCGATTTTTTGTTTCAGGGCAGTTCATTGTCGAAATGGAATTAACCATATTTAACAGGTGGGGTGAATTGATTTTTATAACTAACGATAAAAACGACACCTGGGATGGAACCTTCAACAACAAGCCAGCTGCTGAAGATGCGTATGTGTGGTCAATACAGGTAACAGATTTAGCTGGTAGAACATATAAAGAATCCGGAACGGTGGCGCTACTCCGTAAAAAAAATTAAGTTATTATATACCTCATCTCAATTATCCTAAATTTGTAGATGCGGGGAGGAATTAAATAAGATTTGCTATGCTGGATATGATGAAAATGATGGGTAAAATGAAAGAAGTTCAAGCCCGCATGAAAGAAGCGCAAGATAAACTCATACTTATAAAAGCAACTGGAGAGTCAGGGGGGGGGATGGTAAAAGCTACGGTGAATGGAAAGAAGCAACTCATTGATTTAGATATTGACCCTGCCATCTTGAAAGCAGATGATAAAGTATTGATCCAGGATTTAACTATTGCCGCAGTCAATAAAGCCATGGACGAAGCGGAGGTAATGGCCAAAGAAGAACTCAGAAAAAGCACCGAGGGATTGCTTCCCAACATACCTGGCATGGATTTTAGTAATCTCATGGGATGAGCAGTGTTGCCGTTGTCATTCTTAATTACAATGGCAAAGAGCTTCTTAAAAAGTTTCTTCCCGGTGTAATAGAACATAGCGGATCAGCCCGAATTATAGTGGCGGACAATAATTCCCACGATGGTTCAATGGATTTGCTTACTAAGGAATTTCCCTCCATTGAGATAATCCCCATTTCTTCCAACCTGGGATTTTGCGGTGGCTATAATTATGCCCTTCAGCAAGTCAAGGCAGACTACTACCTGCTTCTTAACTCTGATGTTGAAGTCACGGCCAACTGGCTTACTCCTCTCATTGATCTTTTAGATGGTGATGACACCATTGCCGCGGTACAACCAAAAATTTTGTCCTACCATCAGAAAAACAAATTTGAACATGCGGGGGCTGGTGGGGGATTCATAGACAAACTCGGCTATCCATTCTGCAGAGGAAGACTTTTTGACCAACTTGAAGAGGATAAAGATCAATACGATGATTCAGTTCCCGTTTTTTGGTCTTCTGGTGCATGTATGTTGATTCGTTCGTCTTTGTTCAAATCATTTAATGGGTTCGATGAGACCTTTTTCGCCCATATGGAAGAAATTGACCTTTGCTGGAGACTGAAACGTGAAGGGCATCAAATCTACTATTGCGGCGCCAGTCAGGTCTATCATATGGGCGGAGGTACACTGAGCGAGTCAAACCCTAGAAAAACCTATTATAACTTTAGAAACGGCTTAATTCTCTTGATCAAGAACCTCGATCCGCTCAATTTGGCTGTGACGCTGCCTATCCGAGTTATTCTGGATACAATGGCTGCCTTTATGTTTTTGGCTATAGGACAAGGGGGAAATTTTATGGCCGTGGCTAAAGCCCACTTTTTTATTCTCACCCGATTATTTGGTTTGTTGAGGAAGCGAACTGGTTCACCCTATGAGGTCGATCTTATTTACCAGGGTTCAATCGTTTTCGATTACTTCTTATCTGGAAAAAGCAAGTTCAAAGAACTGGATTTTAATAATCCCAAATAGTACTTCTTCTTCTCAAGTGTCGCCTCAGATTCATTATAAATGCGAGTATCAGGTAGAGAATAACGGGCGATCCAAAGGTTAGAAACGACAAGTAGATAAAATAGAGCCTGATACTGGATGTGGCAATACCCAATTTCTCGCCTAAGCGGGTACACACACCAAAAGCATGCTTCTCAAAAAAGTGTTGAATTTTTTTAATCAAGTCTCCAAACATGTGATCATTTTTTTAATAAATCAAACCATTTACCTGAGTAAATGTCCATTTAACGACATTAAAAACTACCTGCAAATATAAGCGGTTAAATCCCTAGGCTGAATGGCCCAAATCTTATTTTTTTGAGTATAATTGCAAAAAAATAGCGATAAGTATACCTTTGCAACTCGCTAAAATAACTTTAAACTTAATTCCATGAGAAAAATTGTGTACGCATTCTTAATCATTGGGACACTAACCTTCACAGGTTGTACGCTTCCTAGCATGATTAAGATGTCTAAGGATCAGAACTTAACCGTAACTCCAAACCCACTTGAAGTCCATAAAGATACTGTTAGCTATGAAATGGCTGCTAATCTACCGGTTAAAATGCTTAAGAAAGGTTCAGTTTACAGTCTGAATTCCTTTTACAAGTATGGCGACAGCGAAGTAGCTATGGATCCGATTGCCTTCAAAGCTGAAGACTATCCTAATAGCGGTACTGAGCAACCTAAGGTTACCAAATCTTTCTCATTCCCATATCAACCTGCCTACAAGACAGGCACATTAGAAGTTGAGGGCGTTGCCTCAAAAGGCACAAAGTCTAAGACAACCCCAAGATTGGCGGTGGCTACAGGTGTGATCACCACTTCTAAACTGGTTCAAAACTCATATTATGCTGCTTATGCAGGTCATGGTTATAACAACCAGGAAGAGATCGTTCCAGTGGTTATTCCTGATTTCATCTTTCAACAAGGTAGATCAGTGCTTCGCCCCACTGAAATCAAAAGTGAAAAAGGAAAGCAGCTTGATGCATTTATTGCTTCAAAAAACGTAACCCGTACTGTGACTATTACTGGTACTCACTCTCCTGAAGGTGCCGAGCGTATTAACACTCGCCTATCTTCAGATCGTGCTGCTGCCATCGAGAAATACTATCGTACCCAAATGAAAAAGTATGATTATAAGGGCATGGCAGATTCTATCAACTTTATCCTTAAGCCTGTAGTGAGAGACTGGGCAGAATTTAAGACAGCTTTGGCTAAATACGATGGTATCAATGCAGATGAAAAGTCTGCATACCTGGATATTGTAAATGGCGCCGGAACTTTCGAAGAACAAGAAAGGCAACTTAAGAAACTTCCTACATACCGCAAGGTGTTTAAGGATGTATATCCTGGGTTGAGAACAGCTAAAACTGAAATTCTTACCATTAAAGACAAGAAAACAGATACTGAAATTTCAGTGCTAGCTAAACAAATCACCCAAGGAAGCGTGACTGCAGATACACTTTCATTTGCTGAAATGATGTATGCGGCTACCCTTACCCCTTCTTTAGAAGAAAAGGCTGCTATCTACACTGCAGCAACCAAGAAAGGAAATAACTGGAATGCACACAACAACCTGGGAGCTGTTTACATAGCCATGGCTATAGCCGATAAATCAAAAGTAGCTGACTTGGCAAGCAAAGCTGCCGCTCAATTAGAAATTGCAGCTAAGTTGAAAGAGACCCCAGAAGTTCACGCTAACCTGGCCTCTGTCGCTTTGATGCAAGGCAATCCATATAAAGCTGCCAGCCATGCTTCAAAAGCATTAAATGGTGCCAGTGGAGATGTGTCACGTGGTGTAAACGGTGTGAAAGGCGCTTGCGAAATTTACACAGCTAAATACGCTGATGCAGTTCGCTCTGAGTCTTCAGCTTTGGATACTGATGTAAACCTTTTCAACAAAGGACTTGCTCAGCTTTTGAATAAAGACTATGCAAATGCTTCTACTTCATTCGCTGAAGCTTCAAACAAGAATGCCAATATGGCACTAGCCCATTACGGTGCTGCCGTTGCAGCTGCGCGTGCTGGTAACGCCTCTGGTGTTGCTGCCAGCTTGACTAGCGCTGTAAAGATCGATCCTAGCTTAAAAGACAAAGCTTTGACAGATCTTGAATTTGCTGCCTTTTCAACGACTGATGCTTTCAGAGAAGCATTGAAATAGTTGACTAAAACGTTATATAAAAAAGCCCCTTCTGTCCTGCAGAAGGGGCTTTTTCTTTTTCGCCATTGAGAGAAAAAGTGATCAATCCCTTTAACCAGTACGTCCGTATGACTATTTTTACGCTTTTGCTTCAAATAGACAAGCAGCAATAAAAAAATTATAGAGTCAACAAATAATGAGAGAAATCCAGTTTAGAGAAGCATTGCGTGAAGCCATGAGTGAAGAAATGCGCAGAGATAATAGCGTATTCCTCATGGGCGAGGAAGTAGCCGAATACAATGGGGCCTACAAGGTAAGTCAGGGAATGTTGGATGAATTTGGACCTCAACGCGTTATCGATACGCCTATAACTGAGCTGGGCTTTGCCGGTATTGGTGTTGGCGCGGCCATGAACGGCACCAGACCCATCATCGAGTTCATGACATTTAACTTCTCATTGGTTGCTATCGACCAGGTTATAAATTCCGCTGCCAAGATGATGTCGATGTCCGGAGGGCAGTTTAATGTGCCCATGGTATTTAGAGGGCCAACCGGAAATGCGGGGATGTTAAGCTCCCAGCACTCTCAAAATTTCGAAAGCTGGTATGCCAACTGCCCCGGACTAAAGGTGGTAGTGCCCTCAAATCCATATGATGCCAAAGGCTTATTGAAGACAGCCATACGCGATGATGACCCGGTTATCTTCATGGAGTCAGAACTGATGTACGGCGATAAAGGCGAGGTTCCGGAAGAAGAATATCTAATTCCTATAGGTAAAGCCAACCTCACCAGGGCCGGAACAGACCTTACCATTGTTTCTTTTGGCAAATTCATGAAAGTAGCCATGAGTACAGCTGAGGAATTAGAGAAAGAAAATATATCAGCTGAAGTCATCGACTTGAGATCGGTTAGACCAATTGATTACGATACCGTTGTAGAGTCGGTGAAGAAAACCAACCGTTTGGTTATCATTGAAGAGGCATGGCCGCTGGCAGCAATTTCATCAGAGATTACTTACCACATACAAAAACATGCCTTTGACTACCTGGATGCACCTATTCACAGAATCAATAGCCTGGATGTTCCGTTGCCATATGCGCCAACTTTGATTGAAGCTATTCTGCCCAATGTCGAGCGAAGTGTAAAAGCAGCAAAAGCAGTCCTCTACAGAGACTAATTCTAAAGATTATGATATGAGAGTAGAAGCTGCCATGCAGCTTCTATCTTATTTTCGCTAAGCAGTTGATGCGCCTTTTTGTGAGCCTCTTCTGCATTTCCAAACTTTGCTATTTCGTCACCAAGGTCTCTTGAGGGCAACTGCTCCACATTACCCAACATACCCAGATCATTACCAGTCAGCACATTACTCTTTCGGATCACCTCTGGAATCTGGTCAAAGCCAATACCTATGGTTGCCAATGGTTTGGGGACTTTGAAGATAGCATCGCCTTGTGCGCGGCAATAGTAGTCACCACCCATCCTGGCGACTGCATCTAGTTTGGACTGATCAATTTTTCCATCTTCATCTAAGATATCATCCTTTACATGCATCAACAGCACCTCACAGATTACCAAATTACCAGCACCGCCTTGATCACCTAAAGGAATAACTTGGTTGACTTTGCACTCAAATGAAACGGGAGATTCCTCCACCCGCGGTGGTTTTACCCGATCGGAATCAACAGGCGTTAGACCTGATTTAATAAACTCATTAACGTCCTTTTCGTATTCAGTACTGGCCAAGGATGCTTGTTGCACGATGGCGAAATTCACAATGTTGATAACTACTTCAGGCACCTCTAGCACATTTTCATAGGTATGCTTTGTGGTGTTGTTCTTGCCTCTCCGTGATGGAGAAAAGATCAAAATAGGAGGGTTGGCGCTAAAAACGTTGAAAAAACTAAAGGGACTCAAATTGATATTACCAGCCTTATCTATTGTGCTGGCAAATGCAATAGGCCTGGGGGCAACTGCACCCAGCAAGTAGCTGTGCATTTTTGGAACCGGTATCTCCTTTGGATCAATGATCATATGGCTAATCTATTTAGCAGGCAAGACTTGCCCCCTACATTCTCCAAATCCAATTCTTACTCCATTTTTTTGCGCAAATCCCCTTAGAATAATTGAATCCCCATCTTCGATAAACTGTCTTTTGGATCCATCAGCAAGTGTGATAGGGTTCTTGCCGTTCCACGTAATTTCCAACATGGAGCCAAAAGAACCTGTCTCGGGACCGCTTATAGTTCCAGAGGCATACAAATCTCCAACCTCCATGTTGCATCCGTTCACCGTGTGATGTGCCAATTGCTGGCACATATTCCAATACATGTATTTATAGTTAGACTTAGCAACAGAAGTCTCCTCACCTCCCGCGCTTATAGCCACCTCGAGTTCAATGTCGAAGTTTCTCTTTCCGCTAAATTCCAAATAGGGCAATACTTTTGGGTTTTGATCCGGGCCTTTCACTCGATAAGGTTCCAGGGCATCCATGGTTACAATCCAAGGTGATATAGTAGAGGCAAAGTTCTTCGCCAGGAAAGGACCAAGTGGAACATATTCCCATGTTTGAATATCCCTGGCCGACCAATCATTAAAAAGGACTAAACCGAAAATATGATCTTCAGCTTCCTGAGTAGAAATAGAGGAACCTAGCTCAGTATTAGTACACGTGAGAAAGGCCAGTTCCAATTCGAAATCAAGTTTTTTACTAGGGCCAAATGAAGGCCCCTGCGCATCAGGCAGTTTAGTTTGGCCTTTCGGTCTGTAAATGGGTGTTCCCGAAACTACAATCGATGAAGCACGACCGTGATAGCCTACGGGAAGATGCTTCCAATTAGGCAACAAGGCATTCTTAGGATCGCGAAACATGGTTCCCACGTTGGTTGCATGTTCCTCACTGCTATAGAAATCTGTATAATTTGGAATCTCTATTGGCATGCGCATTTCCACCTCGGCCAAGGGAATCAGAGCCAGTTCGCGCGCAGCCACATTCCCCTTTAGCTCATCATTGTCACTTCGCAACAACTCAGAAATCCGTTCTCTTACTTCAGCTGTCTTTTTACGCCCAAGCGCAATAAAATCATTGAGGTACTCTTGATTAAATATCCCAGGAGGTAATCCTATTCCGTCAAAAAAACCTTTCTCATATAAATAAACCAAATCAATCACGTGATCTCCAATAGCCACTCCGGCAACTGCCGAGAGGTATTGTGTTTTAAAAATCCCAAACGGCAGATTTTGAATTGGAAAATCAGAACCTTTTGGAACATCAACCCAGCTTTTCAAACTTGGATCATTTGCTTTACTCATCTATTATAAAAATTAAAATATCAACATACCTTTTACCTCATTCATAATCACCTCTGATTTTTTCTTACTTTGAGGCATGACCCACAAGCTAACATTACCTAATGATTTCCAAAAGATAATTAAAGACCTTTTGGGAACCGAATACAATTCATTTTTTGATTCCCTTCATACTCCTTCTCCTGCAAGTATTCGGGTTAACCCAAAGAAGAATTATTCATCTGAATCAGATGACGCAATTCCATGGACACGGTTCGGAAGATATCTTATAAGCCGACCGATTTATACCTTAGATCCCTGGCTGCATGCAGGAGGATATTACGTGCAAGAACCAAGCTCCATGTTTCTAGAACAGGCCATAACCAGCTCCGTTGACTTAAGCAGACCAATTGTAGCATTAGACCTTTGCGCGGCCCCTGGAGGTAAATCGACCCATTTGTTGAGCCTCCTTAATACTGAAAGTCTCTTAGTTAGCAATGAGGCCATTAAATCTCGAGCTTCTATTCTTGCCGAAAATATTCAGAAATGGGGCCATGCTAATGTAATGGTGACCAACAATGATCCTGCAAGCTTTACCAGGTTGGAGGGCCTCTTTGATCTAATTGTTGTTGATGCTCCCTGCTCTGGAGAAGGCTTATTCCGAAAAGACAGTTTGGCAATTAACGAGTGGTCACCCGGTAATGTTGAGCTATGCGCAATGCGTCAACGCAGAATATTAAAAGACGCATGGCCAGCCTTAAAACAAAATGGCATTCTCATCTACTGCACCTGCACTTATAACAATGCAGAAGATGAAGAGACAATGAATTGGCTCAATAATGAAGGCAACGCTGAATTTCTTACCATCCCAACCCAACCAGATTGGGGTGTTGTTGAGTCCAAAATCAAAAATGTAATTGGTTATCGATTTTATCCTCACAGGCTTAAAGGCGAGGGCTTTTTTATTTCTGTTTTAAGGAAAATAGAACCGCAGACAGAAATTCGAGTCTTCACCAAAAGTCCGTTGAGTAGATTACAATGGGATGAAAAACCAATAGCGAATTGGTTAACAAACCCGGAAGATTTTAGCTTCTTCAACAATAACAGTATCATCGGTTGCGCACCTGCAAGCGTTTCCGACTTGATCGCATTCCTTGCTCAAAAATTAAATACCAGATTGATTGGAACTCCATTGGCAACCAATAAGCGCGGAAAACTTGTACCCGAACATGGTTCAGCCTTATCAATTCATTTGAAAAAAAGTGAATTCTATCATATGGAGCTCGACCTTGAGCAAGCCTTAAACTACTTACGCAAAGACCCGACCAACATCAATACTGCTGAAAAGGGTTTTGGAATAGCCACCTATCAAGGAGCTTCACTGGGCTGGCTCAATTTTATCTCCAACCGCATCAACAATATGTATCCTGCCAACTGGAGAATCAGAATGAGAAATTAGATTGTAACTCAATAAGCCAGATACGCTTCAATTATCCAATCCGGCAAACCACTCAACTAAAGAAAAATCCCACGAACCCTGGACCATAAAAAGCAGAAAAATAAAGTCATCGAACTTGAAATGGACTAGAAATTTGGGTTAATAATTTTCATAAGCATCCAACCTATAATGATAAAACCATAAAGAGCCGATAGACTCAAAAATTGTTTCCATTGAATATTCATGAATTCCAGGTTTTCTGCCGCAGCTATTTCCATTTTTCCGTTATAATTAAAATTATAGAATTAACGAAGTAAAGCCCAATATGGATTTAAAACAGGATACGCGTCCAATTCAGGCCAAGTTTCATATTTTTGCAACTTATTAAAATAGGAAGTCAATTCATGTCACTCTCGACCAAATATAATCCAGGCACTGTTGAAGATAGGTGGTACAGCTATTGGACAAAGAATGGTTTTTTTCATGCTGATCCGAATCCTAATAAGGAACCATATTGCATCGTCATTCCTCCACCTAATGTGACCGGCGTCCTTCATATGGGCCACATGCTCAACAACACCATCCAGGATGTGCTTATACGCAGAGCCCGGATGCAGGGAAAAAGTGCCTGTTGGGTGCCAGGAACAGATCATGCATCCATTGCAACCGAAGCCAAAGTAGTGGCCATGCTTAGAGAGCAAGGCATTAAAAAATCAGATTTAAGTAGAGAAGAATTCTTGAAGCATGCGTGGGTATGGAAGGAAAAATACGGAGGTATTATACTTGAACAACTTAAAAAACTAGGCGCATCTTGTGATTGGGATCGCACGGCTTTTACAATGGATCACGACTATTACAAATCGGTGATTCGGGTATTTGTTGATTTATACAACAAAGGGTGTATCTATCGAGGGCTGCGAATGATCAATTGGGATGTAGAAGCCAAGACCGCATTGTCTAATGAGGAAGTGATCTACCAGGAGGATGGCGAAAAATCTATCCTTTACTCTGTGAAATATAAAATTAAAGGTAAAGATGAGTGGCTTGTTATCGCCACCCAACGTCCTGAAACCATTATGGGAGACGTGGCCATTGCGGTCAACTCAACAGACCCCCGTTATAAAAAATTAATTGGTGAGAAAGTATTTATTCCCTTTATCAACCGCGAGATCCCCATTATTGCTGATGACTATGTGGATAAAGAATTTGGAACAGGCTGCCTGAAGGTGACACCTGCTCATGATGTAAACGATTACGAAATCGGACTGAGGCACAATCTTCCGGTGATTGATACTATCAATGATGATGGATCACTCAATGAAAAATGTGAGATTCCAAAATTTATAGGTAAAGATCGATTCTTTGTGCGAAAACAAATTGTAAAGGATCTTCAAGACGTTGGCCAGTTGGAAAAGGAAGAAGAATTCATTACACGCATAGGCCGATCTGAGCGAACCAATACTGTAGTAGAGCCCAAACTTTCACTTCAATGGTTTGTGAAGATGAAAGATATTTCACGCCAGGCATATGAAGCCGTGGAAAAAGATGAAATAAAACTGCATCCAACCAAATTTAAGAATACCTATCGGCATTGGATGGAGAATGTAAGAGATTGGTGTGTATCTCGGCAGTTGTGGTGGGGCCATCGCATCCCAGCCTATTTCTATGGAACTGGTGATGATGACTTTGTGGTAGCTGAAACTATTGAAGAGGCTATAAAGCTAGCAACACAGAAATCCGGACGAAATATTACCGAGGCAGATCTAAACCAAGATCCTGATGTACTTGATACATGGGCCTCATCGTGGCTATGGCCTATTGAGGTTTTTCATGGATTTAATGACGAGCACTTTGATAAGTCTAAAGGGAAAGTAAATCGATCGACCAATCCAGATCTTAACTATTTCTATCCAACACAAGTGCTTGTGACCGCGCCCGAAATTCTATTCTTCTGGGTAGCCCGCATGATCATTGCCGGATATGAGTATATGGACGAGAAACCCTTTGAGGATGTTTACCTCACCGGAATTGTGCGAGATAAACAAGGACGAAAAATGTCTAAGTCGTTGGGGAACTCTCCTGACCCGCTAGAACTCATTAAAAAGTACGGGGCAGATGGAGTTAGGACGGGCATGCTTTTCAGCTCGCCTGCTGGAAACGATCTTTTATTCGATGAAAAACTATGTGAACAAGGAAGGAATTTCTCCAACAAAATATGGAATGCCTTTAGATTAGTTAAAGGGTGGGAATTGAAGGAGTCAGACTTACCACTAGAAAATAAGATTGCCTGTGAGTGGTTCGAGGCGAGGCTAAACCAGTGTATGATTGAATTAGATGAACATTTCTCCAAATTCAGAATTTCGGATGCACTGCTGGCCACCTATAAACTAGTATGGGGCGATTTTTGTGCATGGTACCTGGAAATGATCAAGCCGCCTTTTGGCGAGCCCATTGACAAAGCTACTTATCAAAAAACAATTGTTTTTTTTGAAAGCATATTAAAGCTACTTCACCCCTTTATGCCATTTATCACCGAAGAACTTTGGCATGAATTGGATAGCAAGAAAGAATCCGACTGTATTATAGTGGCTCCCTTTCCAATCCCAGAAAAGTACAGTAGTAAGATCATTGCTGAGGGATCATTTGCATTTGAAGTGATTACACAAATTAGAAACATTAGAAATACAAAGGGTTTATCACCAAAAGAACCCATAGATTTGATTGTAGCTGAATCCGGAAAAACTAATGTTGAGCCATTTGCACCCATTATTGTAAAACTTGCCAACACCAGAACACTTTCCTACTCGAATACAAAGCTAGGAAGCGGGGCCAGTTTTATATGCCAGACCATCGAGTTTTTCATCCCCATGGAAGGTAAAGTGGATTTCCACAAAGAATGTGAAGCGCTTAATAAGGAACTGGCATATACAAAAGGTTTCTTGAATTCAGTTATGAAGAAGTTGGGTAATGAAAAGTTTGTAAAAGGAGCGCCAGCTGCCGTACTGGAAGCAGAGCAAAAAAAGAAAGCTGATGCTGTATCGAAAATCACTTTGCTAGAAGAAAACCTAAAATCTTTGGGTTGCCCCTAAACTCTGGCCGCAACAAACAATTCGATATTCTTGTACTTCAGTTTGAATTTCCGACCAATGGCTTCATTGGTCAGGTTACCTTTGTATGAATAAACTCCCTTAAGGAACCAGCGGTGGGATAATATCATTTCTTCCACTCCACCCTCTTCCTCTGCACGAAGAATAGTAGGCGTAAAGATATTGCTTAAAGCTGTTGTTGCGGTATGTGCTACCCTGGACGCTACGTTGGGCACGCAGTAATGAATAACATCATACTTTTTAAAAACAGGCTTAGCATGGGTCGTGATCTCGGAAGTAGCCACACAACCACCCTGGTCTATACTCAAATCAATGATAAGTGAATCGGGCTTCATCTGACTAACCATTTCCTCGGAAATCACATGGCGCGCCCTGCCCTTTTCGGCCCGCAGAGCGCCAACCACCACATCTGCACTTTTCAAGCTTTCACTCAATGTTACCGTATCAATGGTTGAAGTATAAAACTGATGTCCTAAAGTTTGTTTAATTCTCCGGAGCTTATAAAGGTGATTGTCAAAAATTTGAATTTCTGCACCAAGACTTAGCGCAGCCCTGCCACAGTATTCAGCTACAGTACCTGCGCCAATAATGACCATCTTGGTTGGCGGTACCCCGGTTATTCCCCCCAAAATTATTCCTTTGCCTTTATTGGCTGAGCTCAAATATTCTGCCGCTATAAGCACAACTGCACTACCAGCAATTTCACTCATGGCTCTAACTATAGGAATACCTCCAACTTTATCTTCAATGTATTCCCACGCCATGGCTGTTATTCTTTTCCTAAGCAGCGCTTGAACGTAATCCCTTTCAAGGTGACCTGGTTGCAATGCAGATATTAACGTTTGACCAGGTTTGAAGTATTCAATCTCTTCAATAGTTGGTGGTTCAATTTTAAGAATAATATCAGCTTTATAGACCTCCTCTGGTGTATAAACAATTTTTGCGCCCGCTTCACTGTACTGCTTGTCGCTAAACTTTGAACCCTCCCCCGCTTTACGCTCTACCCAAATGTCGTGGCCATTGTTAACCAATATGGCAACCGCATCTGGTGTCAGGCTAATTCTGTTCTCCTGAAGGGATATTTCCCGGGGTAAACCAATACAAAACGATTGATGCTTCTTTTTCACCTTGAGCAGTTGTTCCTGCGGAGCTAAACTGGACTTAGCTAGCGCTGCAAATCCTGATTTTTTCTTTTCAGTCATACCAAAGCGTATTCAATGATTCTAGTGGTGGCCGTATTTTTAGAGATTCTAATTTTAAGATAGTGCAATGGAAATAAGGATTCAACCTTTTCTGGCCATTCTACAAAGCAATAAGAGCCAGAATCAAAATATTCCTCCACACCCATATCATAAGCTTCTGCTTCTTTCATAAGTCGATAAAAATCAAAATGGAAAATTGAAGTCTCATCCTTGCCACGATATTCATTAATAATTGAAAAAGTGGGACTACTGGTTTCATCTTTTATACCAAGTATTGTACATATCACTTTAATTAATGTGGTCTTGCCCGATCCCATTTCGCCTTCAAACAACCACACCTTTACGCCTTCAGAAACCGCCATCATTTCCTTGGCCACATCAGTTAAATCAGTAATAGAAACCGCCTTGCCGGTCAAAGCCCTAACCCACACTTCAGGCATTCTTCGAAGTTAAGAAAATTAAGGGAATGACCATTTCTTCCAGGCTTACGCCTCCATGCTGAAAGGTGTCCTTGTATAAGTTGACATAGTAATTGTAGTTATTCGGATAGGCAAAAAATTGATCTTCCAGCGCAAAAACATAAGAAGTAGAGACATTGGATTTCGGTAGGAAAAACCGTTCAGGTTTTGCACAAGCAAATACCTTATTCCCATCATAGTTGAGATTCTTACCTTGCTTGTAGCGAAGGTTGGTGTTTACATTTCGATCTCCTATTATTTTGAATGGACGTTTCACTCTTATGGTACCATGATCAGTCGTGATAATGAGTTTTACCTTCTTTTCGGAAATCTTCTTTAGAATATCTAATAAAGGTGAATGCAAAAACCACGATTGTGTAAGTGACCTATATGCCGATTCGTCTGGTGCTAATTCTCGGATCATCGCCATGTCAGTTCTGGCATGCGAAAGCATATCTACAAAATTATAGACAATCACATTCAAATCATTTCCAAAAAAATTATTGACCGAATCGGCAAGTTCCCTACCCTCTTCTGTTCTCTTTATTTTTTTATAAGCATGTTTTATCGAAAGATTATTCCTTCTTAATTGGCGATCCAGGAATTCATCTTCAAAATTATTCTTCGCATCATCCTCATCATCGCCAACCCATAGATCGGGATGAGTCTTTGCCATTTCTGAAGGCATCATCCCTGAAAATATAGCATTTCTGGAATAAGCAGTCGTTGTGGGAATAATGGAGTAGTATGATTCTTCCTTATCCACATTATAAAACTCTTCCATAATTGGTTTCAATACCTTCCATTGGTCGAAGCGAAGGTTGTCAATAACAAATAGGAAAACGGGTGTGCCTTTTTCCAACTCTGGCAATACCTTCTTCTTTATCACTTGATGAGAGAGCAGTGGCTTAGTGGAGTTGGGGTCATTCAACCATGACTCATAGTTGCGTTTAACAAATCTGCAGAAATTAGTGTTGGCTTCCACCTTTTGCATTTCCAACACTTCTGCCATGTCTTTATTATCCGCTTCATCCAATTGCAGCTCCCAAAAGACTAGTTTCTTGTATATATCTGCCCACTGTTCATGATCCATGTCATCCAAAAATGACATGCTTATTTTTCTGAATTCTTGCTGATAATTCAAATTGGTTTTTTCTATAACCAGCCTTTTGTTGTCAAGTATTTTCTTAACAGAGAGTAAAATCTGACTGGGGTTAAGGGGCTTAATGAGGTAATCATCAATCTTGGCACCAATGGCATCTTCCATAATTTGCTCCTCCTCATTCTTCGTGATCATCACAATGGGTAAGCTAGGCTTATCATTCTTAATAAGGGTAAGTGCTTCCAATCCCGACATTCCCGGCATATGCTCATCCAGAAAAACAAGATCAAAATGCTTTGACTCACAATACTCCACTGCATCCGAACCATTATTGACAGGTGTAATGTCATAACCCCGCTGTTGCAGAAACAGGATATGCGGTTTCAATAAATCGATCTCATCGTCTGCCCACAAAATATTATACCTTTGCACTAGCTGTAGTTTTGTTAAAAAAACAATCTAATTTACAAGTTATACACGTCTAATCTTGACTCCTGGCCTGAATAAAAAGAAAATTATTAACGACCCCATTTATGGGTTTGTGTCTATCCCAAGTGAGCTCATTTTTGATTTAGTCGAGCACCCCTATTTTCAGCGGCTCAGGCGCATCAAACAACTTGGGCTTACAGACCTTATTTATCCTGGCGCCATTCACACCAGATTCAACCATGCGCTGGGAGCAATGCACTTGATGGGCAGGGTTTTGGATAGCTTGCGTCAAAAGGGAGTAGAAATTAATGACAAAGAATACGAAGCATCTCAAATAGCAACTCTATTGCACGACATCGGCCATGGACCGTTTTCTCATGCCCTGGAAGAGACCTTGTTGGATCAGATTAAACACGAGAGTATCTCCTTTCAATTCATGAAAGAGATAAACATGCAATTCAGTGGGCAGTTGGATTTATCCCTTCAAATATTTCAAAACACGTACCAACGGAAGTTCTTCCATCAGCTGGTTAGTAGCCAACTTGATACTGATCGACTTGACTATCTTAGAAGAGACTCATTCTTTACGGGTGTCAGTGAAGGCGCCATAGGGGTTGATCGAATTATTGCCATGTTAAATGTAGCAGAAGATCAATTGGTTGTCCATGAAAAGGGAATTTATAGCATAGAAAATTTTCTAAATGCGAGACGACTAATGTATTGGCAAGTATACTTACACAAAACTGCTGTAAGCGCTGAAAGAATGCTGGTGAACCTGATTGCACGCGCCCAATATCTAATTCATTCGGGTGCCAACTTACCCTGTTCAGATGCACTCAAAATATTTCTTAGCAGAAATTTTTCAATTATAGAATTCCAGCAAAAGGAGGTTTTAGATAGTTTTGGCCGACTGGATGATAATGATATTTGGGGAGCCATAAAATTGTGGCAAAATCACCCTGATAAAATTCTGTCTATACTTTGTAAAATGATTCTAGACCGAGATCTTTTTCAGATTATTCTGTCTAACAACCCCAATGAAAAATCAGCTGTTGAAAATGTGCGATCGGAAATCTGTAAACAATATGGTGTCTTGCGTAAGGATGCGGCTTTTTTATTCTCGCACGGCAATGTTTCGAACGAAGCATACGTAAGCGAAGGGCAAGGAATTAACATTTTGACCAAAGATGGCCGTATTATGGAAGTAACTCAGGCATCTGATCTCCCCAATATTAAGGCGTTGAGTAAAATCGTAAAAAAAAGCTACCTATGCTATCCTAAAAATGTATATTTGAAAAGGAACTAATCAGAAATTCACTCGTCTATGCCCACTTTATCCAAGCGCAATTAATGGAATTCACGATCAAGCAAATTTCTACTATGCTTGGTGGTGTCGTCAAAGGAGACGATAGTTCCAAAATTAATATGCTTGCCAAAATCCAGGACGCCAAGTCGGGACAAATTACATTCTTGTCCAATCCAAAATATGAGCATTTCATATACGAGACGAGAGCAAGCGCAGTAATCGTAAAAAAGGACTTTGCTCCTAAGAAAGAGATCAAATCGGCACTCATTTTAGTTGATGATCCTTATTCAAGCTTCACCGTTTTGTTAGAAGAATATCACAAACTGATTAGCTTTCAAAAGGCGGGAGTAGAAGAACCTTCTTTTCTTGGAGAAAATTGTGTCATGGGCAGCGCCATTTACAGAGGTGCTTTTTCATATATCGGCAGCAATGTCTCTATTGGCGATAATGTTAAGATTTATCCACACACCTATATTGGCGACAGTGTAACCATTGGAGACAATACTATTCTCCATCCCAACGTGAAAATCTACTCCGGAACCAAAATCGGAAATAATTGTGTGCTGCATGCCGGCACGGTGTTGGGTAGCGATGGCTTTGGATTTGCTCCACAGGAAGACGGCACCTACAAATCCATTCCCCAACTTGGAAATGTGATCATTGAAGACAATGTGACAATTGGAGCAAACACCGTTATTGATTGTGCTACTCTTTCAGGTGATTCCACCATCCTAAGATCTGGGGTGAAGTTGGATAACCTAATTCAAATTGCGCATAATGTGGAAATTGGGAAAAACACCGTAATCGCGGCTCAGTCAGGCATTTCTGGCTCTACCAAATTGGGCGAGAATTGCGTACTGGCAGGTCAAGTGGGCATTGCAGGCCACTTGATCATTGCCAATAAGACCAGTGTAGGTGCTCAGGCTGGCATTTCCAAGTCAATTAAGGAAGAAGGCCAACGCCTCCTTGGCTACCCTGTGCTAGACGTAAAAGAGTACTTTAGATCTTATGCTGTTTTTAAGCAGCTACCGGATATTAGCGCCAGATTGAAACAGCTGGAACAGCGAGTGGCAGCGGCTGAATCGACTGTCAAATCGGACTAATCCAGTCTTCAATTCTCCCCGAAAAGTAATATTTAGGAGCAATTAAGTCCATAATCATACCCGTATTCTAATTATTTAGATAATACGCCAATACCGGTTAAATTTGCATCTTTTACAAAATAGAATGCTAAATCACAAACAGCAGACGATCAAGAAAAGCGTTACCCTTTCCGGAGTGGGTTTGCATACTGGCGTGGTTACTAAAATGACTTTTCTCCCTGCAAAAGCTAATCATGGCATTAAGTTTCAACGGATTGACTTGCCGGGATCTCCCATCATTGATGCCGACTGCGATAATGTGGTTGACGTTTCCAGAGGAACAACAATTGAGCAGAGTGGAGCCAGAATTAGCACTATTGAACACACCTTGGCTGCCCTGACTGGCCTGGAAATTGACAACGTATTAATTCAGGTTGACGGGCCCGAAGCGCCCATAATGGATGGAAGCTCCATACAATTTGTTAACGTACTCAATGAGGCAGGTACAGAAGAGCAAAATGCCCTTAAGGATTTTTTTGAAGTTCAAGACGGAATATTCTATAGAGAAGTTGATAGAAATGTAGAAATAGCCGCACTACCACTTGATGACTATCGGGTGACTGTGATGATAGACTATAACTCTCCTGTGCTCGGTAGCCAACACGCTTCTATTACCAACATTCGACAATTTGAAAAAGAAATAGCCTCCTGCAGAACTTTCTGTTTTTTACATGAACTGGAAATGCTTTACAAGAACAATCTAATCAAGGGTGGAGACTTGAATAATGCGATTGTCATCGTAGATAGAGTTGTGCAGGAACATGAATTGGATAACATCGCCCTAATGCTCAACAAACCCAAAGTTGAGGTGAAGCGGGAAGGGATACTCAATAATGTGGAGCTGAGGTACAACAATGAGCCCGCCCGACACAAACTCCTGGATATTATTGGAGATCTTGCCTTGGCCGGCAGACCCTTAAAGGCGCAGATTCTAGCTGCCCGACCTGGCCATGCAGCCAATGTTGCTTTTGCTAAGAAATTGAAAAAGGCAATGCAGCAGGCTGATAAAAAAGGCATACCCAGATACAACCCAAGCTTGCCACCTGTGATGGACATCAATCAAATTTCTAGTCTACTTAGACATCGATATCCATTCCTGCTCATTGACAAAATCATTCATCTCGACAACGAAAGTGTGGCTGGTGTAAAGAATGTGACCATGAACGAGCCTTTCTTCCAAGGGCATTTTCCGGGCAACCCGGTAATGCCAGGTGTGCTACAAGTGGAGGCTATGGCACAGATCGGTGGAATATTAGTGCTTAATACCGTGCCGGATCCCGACAATTATTGGACTTATTTTTTGGGCATCGAAACATTCCGATTCAGGAAGATGGTTCTCCCAGGTGACACGCTTGTCATCCAGTGTAACTTACTCGTTCCTATTAAAAGAGGAATCGCGAAGATGTCTGGCAGGGCCTATGTGGGGAGCACATTGGTTTGCGAAGGCACGATGACAGCCAGCATTGTTAGAAAAGACTCATGAGCCATAATCCATTAACAAACGTTCATCCTGATGCGCAAATAGGTAAGGATGTAGTCATAGAACCATTTGCTACCATCAAAAGCGATGTAGTCATCGGTGATGGATGTTGGATTGGTCCTAATGCAATCATTTGGGAAGGGGCTCGACTAGGAAAGAATGTGAAGGTGTTTCCTGGTGCTTCTGTTTCCTCAATTCCACAAGATTTAAAATTTGCTGGAGAAAAAACGGAGACCTTTGTGGGGGACAACACCGTAATTCGGGAGTTTGTAACCATTAGCCGCGGTACGGCTGACAAGCACCAAACTATTATTGGAAGCAATTGCTTGCTTATGGCATACGTGCATATTGCACATGACTGTACTATCGGCAATAATTGCATTTTCGCTAATGCAGTACAGGTAGCAGGGCATGTGATTATAGAAGATTGGGCCATCATTGGTGGATCGAGTGCAGTTCATCAATTTGTGAAAGTAGGCGCGCATGTAATGGTTTCTGGAGGGTCTTTGGTGAGAAAAGATATACCTCCCTACACCAAAGCCGCCCGAGAACCACTAACTTATGCAGGAGTAAATACCATTGGCCTAAGAAGAAGAGGTTTTACTTCGGAAAAGATTTCTGAAATTCAGGATATCTATAGGTTCATTTTCCTCAAAGGATTGAACAACTCTAAAGCGCTTGACTTGGTAGACAAAGAAATCTCCCCGAGCGAAGAACGAAATTATATTATTAATTTTATTAGAGGATCAGAACGAGGGGTCATGAAAGGCTTATCTAACAGCGCAGCTACTATTGAATGAACATTGTTACCGAAAATCTAGGAAAACGGTTTAACCGGGAATGGATTTTCAAAAAACTTGATTTCACGTTTGAATCAAATCATTGCTACGCCATTGTTGGCCCGAATGGTTCCGGGAAATCCACTCTTTTGCAGGTACTTTGGGGGCAAACTCCTCAAAGTACAGGTACCTTAAGCTATTTTGATAATCAAAAGTTAATCCCACAGGAAGTCATGTATCAACAGGTATCTGTTGCCACTCCGTACATGGAACTGATAGAAGAATTTACGTTGGAGGAAATGATTAAATTTCATTTCAAGTTTAAAAAAATAATGAATCCCCTTTCAGATGATGAATTGATTCAAATTATGGAACTGGATCATGCAAGGAAGAAACAAATTTCCAATTTCTCATCCGGAATGAGACAACGTTTAAAGTTGGGTTTGGCATTTTACTCGGATACTTCAAGTTTGTTTCTAGATGAACCAACAACTAACCTGGACAAGAAGTCAATTGAGTGGTATCATATAAATCTTCATAAAACAAGCCCATCACGCCTTGTCCTCATTGCCTCTAATGCGGATCACGAATGTCCGATAAATGCCCAAAAAGTCAATTTATTAGAGTTCA
>DATCZR010000153.1:0-3572 GCA_036525835.1 Cyclobacteriaceae bacterium | reverse complement strand
GCATCAAATGAACCAAGACCAGTGCCATCTATTACTCTCACATTGGTTATTAAGTGTGTTGTTGGCAATTCAAATGACTTTCCTTCCCATATATTTTGTACAATAGCTCTTGCAAAAAAATTGGATGAATTATCCAGCAGGATGATCGTTTGATTTTTATCCAGATAGCGTACGATGTAGGTTCTAAAACCAACCCACCCCCCGGTATGCGAAACTTTCTTGCCAAGCTCGTTGATAAACCAACCAAAGCCGTACTCAGTGTCACTTCCATCATTGAGTTTTCCTGCCGTGATGGCTTCAGTAAGTGTTGATTTTTTTACCAATTTTTCAGTATAGAGTGCCTGATCCCATCGATAAAGATCTTCGATAGATGAATACACATTGCCATCACCAACAATGCCATCGAAACGTAGTAAATCATTGGGTACAGGTTTACCACCTTCGTACTGTAATCCGAACACCCTTGATGACGGGTAGGATTTCATTTTGAGATTATAGACATACGTGTTAGGTAATTTCAATGGGCCAGTTATGGTTTGCTGAAAGAATTTGTCTGCGGTAATCCCACTCACTTTCTCTATAACTGACGCAAGCGTGGTATAATTGGTATTGCAGTATTTCCATTTCTCGCCTGGTTGAAATTCAAGTGGAGGCTTCTTGGCTGCTAATAATTCCACTAAGGATTGATTAGTGAGTGTGTCAAGCAGGTTCATATTTGCATTTGCCATATCAAAGTATTCCTGTAGTCCAGAGGTCTGGTTCATTAAGTGGCGGACTGTTATGTTGTTGTAGGGGAAGTTTGGGAGGTATTTTTGTACGTGATCATCATAGTTGAGCTTGCCTCTCTCTTTAAGAATCATCGTCATCATCGCATAAAATTGCTTTGAAACTGAAGCCAGGTTGAAAGCAGATGAAGTGGTTAATGGTGTAAGTGTTTTTGCGTTACTTATTCCAAAGGCTTTCTTGTATAGCACTTTTCCGTTTTCTCCCAGCAGTACAGTGCCATTGAAAAGTTGATGTTGATGTAAATAGGTAATTACTGAGTCGATACGAGCAATCTTATCTTTTTGCTGCGCGTAGGAAAGGATAGGAATAATGAGCACTAATAGAAAGAAATATTTCTTCATAATGGATGAAATTTTGCAATGAAGATAATGAATTAAGTTATGGAGGGGACAAAAAAATTATGGCTTAGCAGTTGCTAAGCCATAATAGGTAAATCATCAAAAACGAGATTGTGTCAGCCTAATTTTATTCCCTCACTTAAGAATGGCTGATTATAATAACGTTTCCCGGTTGCCTTGTACAAAGCATTGGCCAATGCACCAATCACTGGAGGAAATGGTGGTTCGCCAAGACCAGTAGGATCTATTCCGTTGTCTACGAAATGTACATCAATTGCCTTAGGGGCTTCACTATGGCGTATCAACCGATACTTATCAAAGTTTTGCTGATCTGCTACACCTTCCGTGAATGTGAGTCCACTAAACATGGCATGACCGATGCCATCCACAGATCCACCTTCGCATAAATTGGTTGCGGCTACCGGATTGACCACGACTCCACAGTCAACGGCGCAATGTATCTTTTGTACACGAGGCTTTCCATTCTCCATGGCCAAGTCCAGCACATGTGCTACATAAGAATTGTGACAGAAATAGGCGGCTACTCCACGATGCACGCCTGGCATATCTGCACCCCAATTCGATTTTGTCTTCACCAACTTAAGCACCCCAGCGTATCGGTCTGCTTCGTAATCATTATTTTCACCGACCGGCTCTTTCATGGCGCGATCCAACAAGGCAAGTCTGAAGTCAATAGGATCTTTGCCAGCGGCCTCCGCTACCTCATCGAGGAAAGCTTGTTCTACACCCGCAATAAAATTTGACCTTGGTGCCCTGAACGCGCCAATACTTATGTTGGAGGCGACAGACCAATCTTCGGCCAGGTAATTATCTACTGACCCTGCAGGAAAGCGATTAGCAAAAAGTGGACTTTCAGGGATTCCTCCAGCGCGAACATGAAACGCAATCAAATTATTGTTTTCATCCAGACCAGCTTTGTAAACGGCATGGTATGCAGGGCGGTAAGTGCCGAATGTCATATCATCTTCGCGTGTATAAATCAATTTGACAGGGGCCCCTACCTGCTGAGAAATGACTGCAACTTCAACCAGGAAGTTTCCGTAAAGTCTCCTGCCAAATCCACCACCCATTCTGGTCATTTTGATATCAATTTTGTCCAGCGGTAATCCCAATCTGGCGGCCACTGTTTTTTCCATGGACTCTGGTGTTTGTGTTGGTCCCACTAGTTCTGCTTTGTCACGGGTGACATCAGCAAAGAAGTTCATCGGCTCCATAGTATTGTGTGCCAGGAATGGAGCCGTATAAGTTCGTTCAATCACTTTGGCTGCGCTCTTAAAAGCGGCTTCTGGGTCGCCATCTTTTCTAACCACCCTTGCAGGTTTGGTTGCATACTCTTTCATCAGCTGAACATGCTTAGTTGTGCTTTCCAAACCAGCTGGTACTTTTACGGAAGTAGTGCCTCCCTGAAAGGTAGACATGGTAATATCATGATCACCGAACGGTTCCCATTCTAATTGTAAGGCTTTGCGGGCATTCATCACCTCCCAGGTGGAGTTACCAACTACCGCAACGAGTTCTGTAAAAGCACTGGTATCACTCCACTGCCTGGCATAATCATCGTTGAACGTTTTGAATGTAAACACGTCCTTGATTCCAGGCATAGTCCTGGCGTTTGAATCATCAACGCTTTTTAGTTTTAATCCAAATGCCGGAGGATGGGCAATCATGGCAATTAACATTCCTTCTTTCCGGTAATCCAGTCCAAACAAAGGCTGACCTGTGACAATTTTTTTGCCGTCCACATTTTTCTTGGATGTACCAATTATTTTGAAATCTTTTGGTTCTTTTACTTCCACCTCTTTTGGAACTTCCAGTTTGGCCGCAGCTGAAGCCATCTCTCCAAAACCTGCTGACTTACCACTGGCCTTATGATGAAGCATGCCAGCTTCCGTTGTAATTTCATTTGCAGGTACTTGCCATGCGGCAGCGGCCGCTTCGCGCAACATGGTGCGTGCCGTTGCTCCTGCCATGCGTAGTCCTTTCCAGCCTTGACGTATAGACTGACTTCCGCCAGCCAATTGCCTGGTGAAGATATCAGTATTAAACGGAGCCTGTTCTACAATTACATTTTTCCAATCCACATCCAATTCTTCAGCTACGATCATCGGCATGGACGTCTTTACGTTCTGGCCTATTTCAGGATTGGGTGACATGATGGTGACTACGCCATTATCTCCAACTTTAAGGAAGCCGTTCAGCTGAAACCATTCTTTGGGCATGGCAAGGGCTTCTTCCGGCTTAGATTGGCAAGAACCCAACCAGCTGAAGCTTAGCATCAAACCACCGCTAGCCAGTGCTGATGTTTTTAAAAAAGTTCTTCTTCCTATTGATGTTTTTATAAGTGTCATAATCTTGGATGTCTTAGAGGGTTGATGCGGTCTTGATAGCTTGCTTGATTCGAACATAAGTGCCACAGCGGCAGATGTT
>DATCZR010000152.1:0-5195 GCA_036525835.1 Cyclobacteriaceae bacterium | reverse complement strand
CCTTTCTTGTGCTTATGCTGATATCACTTAGGGCCGCTGTGGTTGAGGAGGTACTCTATCGAGGATATGCCTTCGAGAGGATTAACGAATTGATAAAGTCTAAATGGATTGCTGCATTAATACCGGTGATCATTTTTATGTTAATGCACTTGTCCTGGGGTATAGGACATCTCATATTCGTATTCTTTGCTGGCGGATTATTCATGCTCGTTTACATTTCCAAAAGAAATCTGGGATTGGTAATGATTGCACATTTTGTAACTGATGTTTTGGCTATGCTTGTATTACCTATGATGCTCGAGGCTTAGCAAGCTCGGTTACTTAAGATCGCACTAGTTCTAATTATTGTCTGACCATGCTTTCTTATAAAGTCATTTGATTTGGAGAGTTCGTAATATAAAGAAATAATTATCGAATCATTTATTGCCAACAACTGGACTTCTGTAGATAATTTAATGAGAAGAAATGCTTTCAACAAACGATATAGCATATGCCTCTACTGAGTTACTTAAAACTGATCTATAAAACTGCTAGATTGTGGGTGTTAAAAAAGTCAAGAGGCACGTGTCCTATCTGGAACGTTGGCGGTAATTTTCCGAACAGAGGTGAATTTAATTACTCATTTACAGCAATGAAAATAATGTGGCTCTTTATTCTTCTCCCTATTTTAGGTAAACTGAAATCAAATAAGTGAAATACAAGATAAAAAGGACAACGTTATTACTATTTGTATTTGCATATAGCTTCCTGACTACAGCTCAATCGACAGAATCTAAAGATTTGGAAGTTGATAAAATTACGGACAACCTATCTTGTTTGCTGAGGTGGAAACGTTGAACTTTAGAATCGTATAAATTAGGTGATTACTCACCACAATATAAATTTAATACAATGACAGACCCCTGGTTGCAGAGATGGAATGACAGATACAGTGACGAAGCATATGCTTTTGGGTTGGAACCCAATGATTATTTGAAAGAGCAGCTGGAAAAACTAAATCCGGGCAAAATACTTTTTGCCGGAGAAGGTGAGGGGCGCAACGCTGTATTTGCCGCTAAAATGGGATGGTCGGTTTCTGCTTTTGACATCAGCATTGAAGGTAGAAGAAAGGCTCGATTACTTGCCGAGGCAAATAATGTAGCCCTGGATTATCAGGTCGGAGAATTGCCAGACTTAAGTTTTCAAAGTGAGCAATTTGATGCCATAGCGCTCATTTATGCTCACTTTCCTGCCGAGCTAATAACACCTTATCACAAGATGCTGGACAGCTACCTGCGCAAAGGAGGCACAGTCATTTTTGAAGCTTTTGGTAAAAACCATATTGCGCATAGGGTTAAGAATCCAAACGTGGGTGGTCCCACCAAATTGCAGGAGTTATTCTCAATGGAGGAACTAAGATCGGACTTTCTGAATTATGAAGTCATCGAATTAGAAGAAAAGGTAATTGAGCTAAATGAAGGCATTTACCATAAAGGGAAAGGTTCTGTGATCAGGTTTGTGGGAAGAAAGAAGTAAAATGCGTACCAAGGGCACGGCTGACCGGTCTTCCTAATCTTTGGATGTAACACCTATCAGGGTTATAAATTTGAATAGCTTTGACTTTTAGAATTGAGTGAAATCCTTTATGCCTGGGGTGTGCACGTGTAAGATGAAAGCAGGGATCGCTGATCTACTCTTCAGGCAATTCACTAAAATGTTGAGTCAAATTAACACCTGACTTTCCTAAGTTAGCGTGCTTAATCATATAGATTATACTGGCGCCAACCATAACGATGATCCAGACGGGCGTAGAATGAAAATACCAGGCGTCAACGGCACTATTGATGTCTTTGGAAATATGGATTACCAAAAAGCAAGACAATAGCAGTATGCCAGTCCAGCTGATAAAAAGTTGGGTACCTCTATTCTTGATTACTTTGACTTCCTGATAAAGTGCACTGTTTTTAAGAGGTAATGTGACAACAGTTATACACATCAAAAGAAAGTTGACCAACATGGAGGTAACCATGATGTCAATGCCCAGGAAGAAGTCACCTGCAAAGTGGCTTCCCAGAATACCAACAGAAGCCATGATCCCACTGGCCAATATTGCGTTTACTGGTGTGTGAAATTGGGTACTTACTTTCGCAATCGGTTTGGGGAAAATGCCGTCTTCTGCCCAGGCAAACATGAGCCTGGATACCGACAAGATCATGGCCGGTAAGTCATTGAGCAACGCGATAGCGGCCCCCAACACAATCACAATAGCCCAACCTGATGGAAGCAGGTAACTCAACATTCCTGCAGCAGTAATGTCGTTGGCCATGGCCTGACTGGCCACAAATTGCCAGGGCACCGCGTGGTAGACAGCCGCTGTGAATAAAAAATAAAATCCACCAACTGTTAATACTGAAATGGCTATGGCTTTGGGCAATGCGGTGGTTGGATTCTTAGCTTCGCCACCAGCTTGTGCAATGGAATCAAAACCAATGAAACTTGAAAAGAGTATAGCCGCAGCTGAAAGGAACGTTATTAGTTTTATGGATTGACCAGAAGGTGAAAAACGCTCCACATCAGTGACAGTCGCAAAATCTTGATGATCAAATGAAAACCCGGCCACAATTACCACAGCTCCAAGTACGAACATTAAAATCATTAAGGGTACTACGGTGCGCTCATATGATTTCACGCCTAGTATATTGATAAACACAAAAATCCATAATAGCCCCAAAGCTATGATTACGCGCACGCCTCCCTGATTTAATGCTGCAGCAAGTCCTGGTAAATCCAGCTGAGTAGCAATGTCTCTGAAGAATGGGATGATGACATAGGAAATTACTCCGATGGCTATTGAAAGTCCAAACCATTGTGAAAAGCTAGCTACAAAACCAAGATAAGGATGTAGACCCCGACTCGCATATATGTAGCTGCCACCTGCACGTGGCATGGCTGATGCCAATATGCTATAGGCCAGGGCAGCAAAGATGGCAGGCATAGCGGCCATTAAAAAAGCAGGTAGCACGTAGGGACCAATGCCAGGGACATTTCTCTGAATCATAAAAGGAACCACATAGATTGAGGCACCTAACATGGAACATATGCCGGTAGACGCCAGGCCCAACAAACCCATATGGCGGGAAAGACTTATTTTGCTCAAGTTAATTTATGGATTGTATAGCTTTAAATCATATTTGACTGGCCTAAATATATACAATTATATAAGTGAGAACTTTATTTTGTGCAAGGATACATAAGTGGTAGGACAAAGACATTTGTAAACGCAGCATTAATCTTTCTGACCATTATCGGTATAGGTACTATAAGTTTCGCTCGGATGGAAAAATATTTTTCAGCATTTTCATGATGTTCAATTTGGGCATTTATGCCTATATCGTTTCAGTAACTAGCTGTTATATTTTTGAGGGTGAGTTTAAAAAGATTTTTAAGGGATTAATATTTAACAAAAAACATAAAATAAGTGGAGGGCCATATCATAGTGGTAGGCTATGGCCGAACAGAGCTAATACTTGTGATGAATTACTGAAGAGTCACCAGATTTTGTGATTGTGCTTGAGCGATGAAACTCATCATCAATGCAAGACGTGAGAAGATTATTTTGGTGGTTATCTGTTATTTAAAGTACAAATAAAGACTCAGGTATGGGGCAAGACCATTGAGATTCTTACAATTTGAGTTAGAATACCACATTTGATATTACACAATATCACGGGATATAAAGGGTACAACGGCTGTTACTTATTTATTGATAATTTTGCGTCATGTCTGAATTGGACCAATGGATCAATGATCTGAACAATAGCCTGAATGAGGACGAGTTCATTAAACTTGTGCTCAGCAAGCCTTCGCGAACCACCAAACTGGTTAATATCTATGGCAAACAAGTATTGATTAAAGAGCAGCCCATGCTGTCATTTACCTATCGCTATCCCACCAAAGACGAAACCAAAAATTTTGATATTAAAGACGGAATAAATCAGGTAAGGGAATGGCTTACATATGATTTTCGAATAGGCACATTATTAACAACTGCCGGAGATGTGGTGCTGCGGGTGTCCAAGAAAGGTAAAATGGCTCTCTCCAGAACAAAGCCAACGCATTATGCCGTGCCACCCAAAAGCCATGACAAGCAAAAAATAAAACGAGCAGGGTCGACTGATCTCTACTTAAATAAACTTGGAATTACCGATCACCACGGAAAAGTGATTCCAAAGATGGCCGACAAGTACAAACAGATTAACAAGTACCTGGAGGTGATGGAAGAACAGCTAAAATCAGTTCCTTCCTCCAGGATATTAAAGATTGTAGATATGGGGGCGGGTAAGGGCTACTTGACTTTTGCTTTGTATGATTTTTTGAGTAACAAGTTGAAAATAAAAGCGGAAGTAATCGGTATAGAACAGCGCAAAGATCTTGTAATTCAGTGTAATGAAATTGCTGAAGTATGCGGTTTTAGCGACTTGCACTTTGAAGAAAGCACCATCGAAGATTATAAAATTGATCATTTGGATGTACTTATAGCCTTGCACGCCTGCGATACGGCTACGGACGATGCGATAGCCAAAGGTATTGCTGCAAATGCTTCACTGATCGTATGCGCACCTTGTTGTCATAAGCAGATCAGGCAACAAGTAAAGGGTAAGGAGCAATATAGTCCGATTTTGAAGTATGGGATTTTCAAGGAGCGTGAATTTGAAATGGTGACAGATACCATTCGAGCATTGATCCTGGAGAAGCATCAATATAAGTCCAACATCTTTGAATTTATTTCCAATGAACATACGCGTAAAAATACCATGTTAGTGGGGGTGCAGAATAAATTAAACAGCGATAGGGAATCCATGCAGGAGAAGATAGATTCAATAAAGAAAGATTATCAAATCAAATTTCATTATCTGGAGACGTTATTAGGGTAAGGTAGCTTTCCTAAGTTTCCAATTAATATCAGAAGTGTTTACTTGATTCTAGACTTTTGACCTTAGATTCTTACATCCATTATCTGAGCTACTGACCACCCGGAAATAATAGATACCCGGCTCCTCATTGTGATTCATGTAATTATAGAATAGGTAGATTTCACCGGTTTCATAGTCGGTAATAAAAGAGGGATCCGAGGCAGAATCCCCTTCCGGTTAATCTAAAATCCTCTCAACTTCAGTCCTGCTAGTTCCATTTTCTGAACTCCCTTGTATGACAAT
>DATCZR010000151.1:0-4031 GCA_036525835.1 Cyclobacteriaceae bacterium | reverse complement strand
CCGCTATGGGACGCATGGCCGAGGTAGAAGGAGCTAAAAGCCTTATGAGTGACCTTCGCATGCGCTTATTTATTGATACTGTTAAGGCGGAAGCAATTTATCAGCAGAGTCCGGATTGGATGAAGCAATTACTAAATGCTTTTGCCGATGGTGCCAACTATTACCTGGCCACACACCCAGAGACCAAGCCTAAGTTGATCACGCGCTTTCAACCGTGGATGCCACTCATGTTTAGTGAAGGAAGCATTGGTGGTGATATAGAATCTGTGTCGCTCAAAGAACTGGCAGCGTTTTACGATCCCGAAAATGAACTGGCTTACAATATTATTGATGAAGTGAAGCCGTATGAAAAAGAACCGACAGGTTCTAACGGATTTGCCATAGCACCTTCAAAGAGTAAATCAGGAAATGCACTTTTATGGATTAACCCTCATACCTCTTTTTATTTCCGACCTGAAGTGCATATGGTAAGCGAAGAGGGACTGAATGCCTATGGTGCGGTGACCTGGGGGCAATTTTTTATCTATCAGGGATTTAACGAACACTGTGGATGGATGCATACTTCAAGCAGAGCAGATGTCATTGATGAATACGCTGAAACTATTATAAGGGAAGGGGAGCAGTTTTTTTACAAATATGGGGAAGAGCTAAAACCATTACCACCAGAAAAGATAACCTTATCATACAAGGAAGGGGACAAATTAATGAGTAGAGAATATAATGTGTATCACACGGTGCATGGTCCCGTCATTGCCAATCGCGATGCAAAATGGATCAGTGTAAAGTTGATGAATGAACCTTTGAAGGCCCTTACCCAATCTTTTGTCCGCACGAAATCGGATGGACTCGAAGCCTTCAACAAAACCATGGAATGGTACACCAATTCATCGAACAATACTGTTTACGCAGATGGCGATGGCAACATAGCCTATTATCATGGAAATTTTCTACCTATCCGCGATACCCAATTTGATTGGTCTGAACCTGTGGATGGAAGTAATCCTGCGACTGAATGGAAAGGATTACATACACTCGAAGAATCTGTTCATTTGTTTAATCCAGCAAATGGTTGGATACAAAATTGCAATGCTACTCCCTTTACTGTTTCTGGTGACCAAAGTCCAAAGAAAGAAAACTACCCAACCTATATGGCTCCTGACTTTGAAAACTACAGAGGCGTACATGCGGTGCGGGTATTACAAGATTCAACTGATTTTACACTAGATAAATTAATTGCAGCAGGGTACGATTCCTACTTGCCTGCTTTTGAACAAGTGATTCCTTCATTGATTGCCGCTTACCAAAAAACAAAAGAGAAAGATCTTGCAGAGCCTATGCAGCTATTGAAGGATTGGGATTATCGCTATGCAGAAAAATCAGTACCTACAACCTTGTCTGTATATTGGGCGCAAGTGTTGAGAAGAACCGTTGAAGACAGGATACCAAAGCGACAATCAGACTTGGCCACAATGGATTTTCTAGCCAAGAAAACATCTGATGCGGAGAAATTGGAGGCGCTAAGAAATGCGATGGACTTGCTTCAAACAGATTTCGGCACCTGGAAAATAGCCTGGGGAGAGATCAACCGGTTTCAACGTGTGACAGGTGATATCGTCCAACCTTTTGACGATAGCCAGCCCAGCATTCCCATTGCCTATACCTCGTCTTATTGGGGATCATTGGCAGCTTTCGGAAGCCGTCCATATAGCGGAACCAAAAAATGGTACGGTACGCGAGGCAATAGTTTTGTAGCAGCTGTGGAATTCGGTGATAGAATAAAAGCCAAATCAGTACTGGCGGGTGGTGTGAGTGGCGATCCTAATTCACCCCACTTTATCGATCAGGCAGAAATGTACCGGAACGGAGAATTTAAGGAGGTACTTTTCTATCGTGAAGATATAGAGAAGAAGGCGGAAAGGACTTACCATCCTGGGAAATAAACAGTAGAAGGTTGATCGGCTAATCTAATGGTCAAGTGCTATCTACTATGGACTAATAAACTATCAACCGATTCGAATCAATAAAGAAGACAAGAATGTCATACCAAGATCAACTAACAGCCAGCAGAAGAATATTAATGGGCCCAGGCCCAAGTGACGTACATCCTCGCGTATTACAGGCCATGGCCATGCCATTGGTGGGGCATCTCGATCCCGAATTCGTCACCATCATGGATGAGATCAAGATGATGGCACAGCAAACTTTTCAAACCAATAACAACCTCACTTTTGTGGTTTCCGCACCCGGTAGTGCGGGTATGGAGACTTGTCTGGTTAATCTGCTTGAGCCAGGAGATGAGGCAGTCATCTGTATTCATGGTGTCTTTGGCGGTCGTATGGCAGACATTGCCGAGCGATGTGGAGCTAAAGTAACTAAAGTTGAAAGTGATTGGGGTCAAGCCATTGATCCTCAGCATGTAAAGGAGACTTTAAAAGGACTTAAACCAAAGCTGCTGGCCATCGTTCATGCTGAGACCTCGACCGGTGTACTGCAGCCTTTGGAAGAAATCAGCAAGATAGTTCATGATGCCGGGGCTCTTTTTGTTGTTGATGCTGTCACTTCCTATTGCGGCGCGCCACTCAAAGTAGACGAATGGGGCATTGATGCTGTTTATTCAGGTACGCAAAAATGCCTAAGCGCGGCTCCAGGATTATCTCCCGTTTCTTTCAGCGAACTTGCAGTAAAAGCCCTCGATGCGCGCAAAACCAAGGTGCAGAGCTGGTTTTTGGATCTAAGCCTGGTTAAAAATTACTGGCAGGGGGCAAAGCGCGCGTATCATCATACGGCACCGGTATCAGCCATGTTTGGATTGCGGGAAGCTTATCGCCTGGTGTTGGAAGAAGGACTGGAAAATCGGTTCAAAAGACATATTGAGAATCATCAGTTGCTCCAGCAGGAGCTGGAAGCACTTGGATTTGAGTTTGTAGTGAAAGAAGGATTTCGATTGCCCATGCTCAACGCGGTGAAACTGCCAGAAGGAGTCGATGATGCTAAGATAAGATTACAGTTGCTGAACGAATATAACATTGAAGTAGGTGGGGGGCTAGGTCAGTTTGCCGGCAAGATTTGGAGAGTAGGGTTGATGGGGGAGAGCAGCAATCCTAATTATGTGAATACGCTGGCGGCTGCGTTGAGAACAATTTTGAAATAATTAGCATGCTTTTGTATGATATTAAAATCGATAAATCGATATGCCACAAAGACACGACTTCCTAATTTTAGGAGATTAGTGACTTCGTGGCTTAAGAATCACGACCTTAGAGAATGACGAAATTTAACTCAAATCTGCCCAGCGGAGTATTTGCCGCGTCCGTAACACCACTAAAGCATGATTACACCATAGATCATGAAGCGCTGGTTGCCCACTGCAATTGGTTGCTGGCCAATGGCAACAATGGTATTTGCTTCATGGACACTACCGGAGAAGCCAATTCGTTTTCAGTGGAAGAAAGAATAGCCGCTTTGGATTATCTCATTGATAGAGGATTCCCTGCAGAAAAATTGTTGGTAGGAACTGGCTGTTGCGCACTTACTGATTCCGTTAAGCTGACCTTACATGCTACTTCCAAAAAAGTGGGTGGTGTGTTGATGCTCCCTCCGTTCTATTACAAGGGATTAACAGATGAAGGCTTGATGGAATACTTCTCCATTATCATTGAAGCAGTAGCTAGTCCAGATTTGCGAATTTACCTCTATCATTTCCCCAAGATGACGAGTGTTCCCTTTACCCTTGAATTTGTAAAAAAGCTAATCAACAAGTATCCAGATACCGTTGTAGGCATGAAAGACAGTGGTGGTGACTGGTCCAATATGAAAGCATTTCTTGATGCCTTCCCGGGTTTTAAGCTTTACTCTGGTACAGAAAAATACTTTTTAGATGTGTTAAGGGCAGGAGGGGCTGGGCTAATTTCTGCTACCACCAACCTGACAGGTAACTTGGCGGCACGGGTATATACAAAACGCAATGAACGAGATGCGGATATACTTCAAACCAAATTGACTGAAGCGCGTCTGGCTTTTGAAGGAGCATC
>DATCZR010000150.1:0-4496 GCA_036525835.1 Cyclobacteriaceae bacterium | reverse complement strand
CGCCAGGTAGGCACCAATCAATCCGCCAACTAATGAAACGCCTGATAAGAAATAGGTGTATGGAAATGGAAGCTTGATCCCTTTGCTGTGAAATCCCCCGACAGCAGAAAGGTTCTGAACGAGAATGGCCACCCGATTGGTTCCATTGGCCACCGTTCCGGGCAAGCCCATGAAAATCAGAATGGGCATGGAAATCAAAGAGCCACCTCCGGCAACGGTATTTAGAAAACCAGTAAAAATTCCTACTACGATGTAGATGGGATACTCAAGCCATGGTGACATCTATTGCATTTGCTGTTATCTGACTTTGGCCTTCCTGATGATTCGAGAAAACAGATTGGGAAAAAATCTTTTTATATAAACACCAAGTACTTCTCTGCCTCCGATATATACTTCCTGTTTTTGACTTTTAATGGCTTTGACAATTTTCTTTGCACACCACTTTACCGACTTGCCTTTGTATTGGGCCGCATCCATTTTATTTAGCGGTGTGCCATTGCCTGTCAATGCAGAAAGACTCAGCGGTGTTTGGATGAATCCTGGGGCAATGATGGTGACGGTAATATGGTCCTTCCACAGTTCGGCACGCAGCGAATCAAAGAATCCATGCAGTGCGTGCTTTGAAGCGGCATACCCTGATCGCCAGGGTGTTCCAAATTTTCCCGTCAGGGAAGTAATCACTACAAAGTAACCGCCTTTTTGTTGCTGAAAGTAGGGTAACAAATATTTAGTTAGCGCGATGGTGCCAAAGTAATTTACCTCCATGATTTTTCGATCCACTTCCAGGCTGGTGTCCTTAGCAAAACTCCGTTGACTAACGCCTCCATTGTTAATGAGAATATCCACATGTCCAAAAATTTGAACGGCTGCCTGCACACTCAGTTGAAGCGTATTGGAGGCAGAAAGATCTAGCGGTAGTATTCGGATATTTGGTTGAGTGGATCTGTCGCAGTTGCCCTTTACTTTTTCCAGTTCTTCCTTTCTTCTGGAGGAGATAATTAATCGCGCCCCCTTTCTGACAAGCTCATAGGTAAGTGCTTCGCCAATTCCTGAAGAGGCTCCGGTAAGCCAAATTACTTTACCATCTAAAGACCCCATTAACTGGTTTGCTTGGCTTGCTTATTGTCTTCAGCGTAAACCCAAATCGTATACACACCAAGAGCAGTTCCAAGCGGAAAAGAAAACAGTTTGAAGCATCCCAATATCAATGCCAAAATAAGCGCCCATGATTTTTTGTAAAGCAGGCCAATGCCAGCAATGATGGAGGGAATTGAAAAAAATACGACAATAATTACAGGCAATAGCTGCAATAACCTGGCAACTAGTTCCATGATAGCAGCGCCCTGAGGGTCAACATTATGTGCAATCAAGGCCATGATGGTTGTTGCCAGCATCGAAACGCCAAATATGACAAGCATGGTTAATGATCCGGAAACTACATAAAGTATGCCTAGTATTTTTTTGTGATTTTCCATAAGTCAGTGTTTACGGCAATTTACGATAATGCTTCTATTCTTTCCTTTTGTAAATGACAAAATCGAATGCAAACTGATGTTTTTCATCGGCCCCATGCGAAACTCTGGATACCTCTTGCCAGCGCGTCTTATCTATTTTTGGGAAGTAGGTGTCTCCGCTTACCTCAGCTTTAATTTCTGTTAGGTATAACTGCTGAGCTATTGGCAAAGCCTGCTCATAGATTTGTGCGCCGCCAATGATAAATATTTCCTTCTCATTATTTGACTTGGCTATTTCAATTCCGGCTTCAATTGAATTAACAACCTTACACCCTTTGGCCACAAAATTAGGTTGGCGAGTGACTATGATATTGGTTCTATTGGGAAGTGGTTTAAAATTGCTGGGCAAAGAATCGTAATTTTTTCTTCCCATGATCACGTGATGCCCGGTAGTGGTGCGCATAAAATATTTCATGTCGTCAGGCAAACGCCAGGGGAGGTCGTTGTTTTTCCCGATAACCCGATTTTCTGTTAATGCCGCTATCAATGAGATGGTCATACTAAATCTTATTTCCTCTGAAAAATTCCTTTATTGACATTCTTTTTTTTCCTTCAGGTTGCCACTCTTCAATGCTTATCCAGCCATCCTGTGTTTTGAAATACAAATAACTTTTTTGATCAGTCGCAAAGTCACTTGATGATTGAACGGGATCAGATACGATTTCAACTTTGAAAACTTTGTATGTCTTGCCTTCAATTGTTGTCCAGGCAGCGGGGTAGGGACTTAGCCCCCTGACAAAATCAACAATGCTACGAGATGGATTTTCCCAATTGATTTCACAGGTTTCTTTAAACAGTTTTGGGGCATGCTTTATTGAACTTGTCTCAGGCTGTTCCATTGCCTTATACTCATTTCTTTCTATCGCCTGAACGGTTTTTAAAACAAGCTGGGCTCCTTTTACCATCAACCGCTCGTACAAACTTCCGGCTGTATCATGGTCATGTATAATTTCTTTTTCCTGGAAGAGAATGCTACCCGTGTCAATCTCATGCTTTAGAAAAAAAGTGGTCAATCCTGTCTCTTTTTCTCCGTTGATGATGGCCCAGTTGATGGGAGCGGCCCCACGGTATTGTGGCAACAACGATGCATGAAGATTAAATGTGCCCAACTCCGGCATGGACCACACTACTTCGGGCAGCATCCTGAAGGCGACAACAATTTGCAGGTTGGCGTTGTAACTTTTCAATTCTTTCAGAAAATGCTCGTCCTTAAGATTGGTAGGCTGTAAGACAGGAATATTATTTTTCAGTGCACATTCTTTGACGGGTGAAGGTGACAGTACCTGGCCTCGCCCTTTCGGTTTATCAGGGGCGGTAATCACAGCAACCACAGGAAAATCGTGATCAACCAATATTTGTAAACTGGGAACGGCAAATTCAGGCGTACCCATGAATATGATCCTGAGACTGTTCATGAACTGCAAATATGGGCTAAAATGAAGACAATTTGATATGATCAAGGTCGGCTTTGCGCAGGGGTATATCGAAGCTAATCCCTTAAGCTAGCCCTCATGTATTTCTTGCAAATGGGACAAGCTTGCCAATCGTGACCACGGGCAGGACAAAACTCTCGACCAAAGTAAATGATCTGCAGGTGCGCCTTGTTCCAGTGCTTTTCAGGAATCAATCTTTTCAGATCTCTTTCAGTTTGTTCCACGCTTTTGCCATTGCTCAATCCCCATCGGTAAGCCAGGCGGTGAATGTGTGTGTCTACAGGAAATGCTGGCATGCCAAACCATTGTGTCATGACCACCGAAGCGGTTTTATGACCTACGGCAGGAAGTTCTTCAAGCGCTTCAAATGTATTGGGCACTTCCCCATTGTATTTTTCAACGAGAATTTTTGACAATCCTGCTATGCCTTTCGATTTCATGGGTGAGAGACCACAGGGCTTAATGATTTCTCGGATCTCTTCGACTGACAGCTTTATCATGTCGTAAGGATTGTCTGCCTGTTTGAATAAAAAGGGAGTTGTCTTATTAACACGTTCGTCCGTACATTGAGCAGATAGCAAAACCGAAATAAGCAAAGTATAGGCATCCTTGTGTTGTAAGGGTACTTCAGGATTTGGATAGTGCTTATTAAGAATCGCTAGAATGTCCTTTACTTTTTCTGCTTTCGTGATCATTCGCTGGATTATTTAATAATAGTGACGCGCTGAATGTAGTCCAGCTCAGGGAAATTTCTCTTTAGGTATTTGTTTCCATATACCTGAATGGAATCCTGCCTTGGATTATTTCCATATTTAAAATACAGACTATCAATAATGGATTCGCTTTCAATTATTTTTCCAATCACGGGGAACCCAATTACATTTTGATAATTCAGTGTATCAAGTCTGGGTGAATTATTTTTCAGGTTGATGAAAAGAGAAGTGCCTCGGGAGTTGGGTCCTCCACGGGCAAAAGAGATGGTGCCTCGCGTATTCGGGACAATAACAGGTTCATCGATCAATTCCTTTTTCCGCCAAAAGGAATTTTTGGTTGAATCATTGCTGATGCCAAATTGAGCTACATAATTTTCCACCACCCTATATATAGGAGCGTCTTCATAAAAACCACTGTTGATCAACTGATAGACACGGTCCACGGCAAGCGGTGACCATTCTCTATTAAATTCAATTACTAATGCACCTTTTGTTGTTTCAAATCCGGCTTTAAAACTTGATGGCGCTTCTTTGTCGGCCCATTTCGAACCGGAACGTGTAGTAGCGCATGATAGGAAAACAAGAAACAGGAAACCGCAGATGGAACTTTTCAAGGAGAAACTCATCATTTATAAATTAGATACCTGCTCCTCTTCATTTTGAAAGCATCGAGCTCTTCCTTCCAGGTTTGTCTGATTGCATCTTCACTCATACCGGATTCAATCTGTTTTCTTAGCGCATCTGTCCCGGCCAGTTTTTCAAAGTAGGGAAGGAAGAATTTATCCTTGTTGGGATATTGATTGTAAAGTTCAATCAGGTATTTCAAAGTGAGTTTA
>DATCZR010000149.1:0-2104 GCA_036525835.1 Cyclobacteriaceae bacterium | reverse complement strand
CCAGGCTTGTTTTATCGCAAATTCCGTGCTGACCGAGGTTACGATTGAATCCCGATAGTTCCCGGACCAGACTCGCCTACCCAATAAATCCTAGCCTTCCTCAGCTGAATGTCCGCTTATGGCCGAAAGCTGACATGACCCGTCTCCCCATAAGTGGTCCAGACTTTATTGATTCCTTCACAGCTCACCAATGAAAACAAGGGCTTGGGAGCATTCCCGGGTCCTTTTTCTTTTGCCTGAGCACGAATAAGCGCCGTAAATGGGGTTGTCAGGGTCCATTTTTGGCGTTAGCGTGAAGGGGATAGATGAAACGGCTAACACTTTTTTTGAATATTTGATGGAAGAATTACAAATTTTGGAAGTAGTAAGAGAAAGAGATGTCGACCTTCTCCTTTTGGAGGAATTTCATGTCAGCCAAGAATTTTTTTCATGGTTTGTTGGCCAAGGCTACAAAAATGAACCCTCGGTTTCCAAATTAATTAAAGCTTGCCATTCTGTAATGGATAGCGAGCTGGGGGAATCCGACTTAGTAGTTCAGTTTTACAATAGCAACAATCAAAAATGCGCCCTGCTTATTGAGAATAAAATTGATGCAATCCCTCAACCAAATCAGGCACAACGATATCAAGAAAGAGGTGCAAAAGGGGTTGAGGAAGGGAATTGGGAGATTTTCAAAACCTGCATAGTTGCTCCCAAAAAATACCTCCAAAGTAAAAGCACTGAAGCCATAATTTACGATGCATGGACGTGCAGGAGGTTGATTTGACGATGCCGGTTAATAGGAAAGAAATCTTAAAGGTTGTCACATCCAAGAGAGACTCTAACTTATCCCGAGCGTTTATTCTTTCTTGGAAGTAATGCTATGGGATATATGTTGTGACTCAGGAAGGTCCGGACACCGACCCCAACGAATTGCACTTGAAGGCGGAACCCGATGCAACAGCATCACCCCGGAAATATTCCAATGCATCCAGGCGTACATAATTGGAACCCTTTAACGCGGCCTCATTTCGCAAACTGGTTTTTGCTTCAGCTAAATCATCTTCTTCCACGTAGAGGTCGACTAACTGCTGGCATTCTATGGGAGGATCTTGGCGCATCAATTTTACTTTCATTCCTTCGGCAGTGAGTTTGAGAGATCCGCATCCAGCTAACACCAAAATACTTATCACGATAACGGCCTTTATTTTCATAGATATCTCCGGAAATAAAAATACCTTGCTGCTGCTTATCCCTCTGACCTGCCCCTGATAGTTGTACCACAAGTTCAGTTTGTTTTTTGCAAATAACCACTGTGTTTCTATTATAAAACCTTCAAAAAATCAATTAATATTTCATTTTTAGGGGCACGTAAATTAGCCCAAATCTTAACACAACATCTTGGCCAGTTTCTGGGGGGCAGGTCACTCTCAAAACATTTCAGGCATCTATGTATTATTTGAGGAATAATTCCTGCTCTAGATTTGATTGTTCGCGATGCAATTCGTCCAACCTTTCCTGTTTTTCTGTCTCCAATTCTTCCGTCTTATTTTGCATTACCTTCTGAGGACTCATTGCCTTGTCGGTTATATTTTGTTTCTTTTGAAGATATTCAGCTTCCATCTCCTGCTTTTGCTTCAAGCCTCCCTCCTCCATTTCTTGCACTTGCTGGGTAGCTTTCTGGTGTTGCTCAACTATGCCCCCTAATGGATTACCAAGCAATGAGGAATCGCTTTGGGAATAAGCCACACAAACGAAAGTTCCTAATAAAAAAAAGACACAACCAATAATTTGAGAAATGAGTCGAGACATATTTTTCTCCTTTATCTAATTTCTGGTTCTTTAATATTAATTAAATCCCTCCTACGGGCAGGTTTGGACTAATCATACTCCAACTTATCAAAAAAGGGACGTCAATATCTAAGGACCCTCAGTTTATGCTAAATATTCCATATTTTGAGAATTTACGACTCAAAATTGGCCATATCATGCGAATATTCCTCTCTCAGTTGGATCAATACAGTCGGAGGGGTTTATGCGTCCATCACGCTATTTCAAGACTATCAGCCAAATACTCATCTTCGCCATGATTCACCTGTGTTGGCTTACGTCCTACGGATGGGCG
>DATCZR010000148.1:0-2815 GCA_036525835.1 Cyclobacteriaceae bacterium | reverse complement strand
TGCTGGCGTGTAAACAATCAGGGTATTATTTACTTTAACTTGACCGGGAATAAGATTGATGTCATCGTCAAAATGAATTGCTATCCCTTCTTTTACTAACTCGTTGGTCAACATTGTTGGAGTACGGTCATATCCAGCCACGAACTTACCCTCTGCGCTAAACCATCTGGCTAACGCACTCATACCAATGCCACCAATGCCCAAAAAATAAACCGTATCGTACTTATTCAATTGCACCCTACCAGTTTTTCAATTTCGTTTACAATTTCCTCCGCTGCATTGGGCTTACCCAAAGCACTAATATTTCTTGAAAGCTTGTCGCATAGCTGTTTATCGTAAAGAAGCTTAATGGCTTCATCGATTAGTTTCTTCTTTGCCTCACCGTTCTTTATCATCAAAGCCGCATCATTTTCAACCAATGCTTTTGCGTTTTTCGTTTGATGGTCCTCTGCTACGTTTGGAGAAGGAACCAAGATAGCTGGCCTTCCAGCAACACATAATTCTGAAATGGCCAGCGCGCCAGACCTTGATATGACAGCATCACTGGCAGCATAAGCCAAATCCATTTGTTTTATGAAATCGTAGATTCTTATTTTCCTTAAATCCTTGTCCGCCACCTGCACCTTAATGCTTTCGTAATAAATCTTTCCTGTCTGCCACACTACCTGAACGCTCGCATCAATTAGTTTATCAAGTCCTGAAAGCACACTTTCATTAATCGTTTTGGCTCCAAGGCTGCCTCCAATTACAAGGAGAGTTCTATTCTTTTCGTTGAATACAAAATGCTTTAGTGCTTTTTCTCTTTTAGTACTTAAATCAAGAATATCGCCTCTCACTGGATTTCCGGTAACCACCAGTTTATCAGATGGAAAATATTTCTCCATATTAGGATAGGCCACACAAACCTTTTTTGCTTTTCTGGCCAGTCTCTTATTCGCTAAGCCCGCATAGGAATTTTGTTCCTGAATAAGGGAAGGGATATTCATTTTATTGGCAGCCAACATGATTGGTCCGCTGGCATAACCTCCTGTACCCACTACCGCATCAGGATTGAATCGTGCCACGATGTTTCTGGCTTTGAAGTAGCTGAAAAGCAGTTTGAATGGGAAAAGGAAATTTTTAAACGTAAAACTTCTTTGGAGTCCACTGATCCACAACCCTACTATTTTGTAGCCTGCTTCTGGAACTCTGGTCATCTCCATTTTTCCTTTTGCGCCTACAAAAAGTATTTCTGTATCTGGATGACGAGACTTAAATGCAGATGCAATGGCTATTGCCGGATATACATGGCCTCCGGTTCCTCCACCACTAATGATCAGGCGATATGGTTGAGTATTTTTCAAGCGGCTTTTGCTACATCTTTACTTTCAGACCCTGTTTCTTGTTGCCATTGTTCGTCACGCTCACCACGGCTTACGCTTAAAATAATTCCAACAGAAAGTCCCGTGAAAATCATGGCGGTACCACCCATACTTATTAATGGTAATGGTTGTCCTGTGATAGGACCAAGCCCAACTACTACACCCATATTTACAATTGCCTGACAGACTAAATCAAAACTGAGTCCTGCCGACAAAAGGCCACCAAATGCACGCTCACTGTTATAAGCTGCTTTCATACCCCGATGGAGTAAAATGAGATAAAGCCCCAGTAGAACAATACCTCCTATCATTCCATACTCTTCAATTAGAATAGCATAGATAAAATCTGAGTACGGATGTGGAAGAATGTTACGTTGATCACTATTGCCAGGTCCTTTTCCAGCAACACCCCCAGTAGCGACTGCAATACGAGCATGCTTGGCCTGAAAGGGAAGCTCCGTGCCGTTAATAAAACTGGTAATACGATTTTTAGCCGTTTCACCACGCACACCAAATTTAAAAGCGACAGCACCTGCCAATGCGCCCACCAAGACCAACATGGCCAAATATTTTACTGGTACACGTCCAATGAACATGACTAGCATACAGGTGGCAAACAATAAGGCGGCAGTGGACAGGTTTGTCAATGCAATCAATCCGCAAATTACTCCACACCACACCAGCATGGGAATTAGAGATTCTTTAATGTCTTTAATATTTTGTTGCTTTTTGGAAAGCATGCTCGCCAAATTGATAATCAGTGCAAGGCTCGCAAAATCAGATGGCTGAAAGGAGGTATGTATAATGGGTAAAGTGATCCATCTGGCTGCATCATTAAGAGTGGTTCCGTTGGTGAATGTATAGATCAATAGGGGCACACTCACCCATAGAGCCAACCTAGAGATTTTAGAATAATATCTGTAGTCAATCTTGTGCGCCACCCACATGGAGGACAATCCAAGAAAAACCATGAATGTATGCTTGATCAAATACATCTCCGGACTCACTGTTCTCTTATACGCCAGTGTACCAATAGAACTATATACAACCAGAATGCTAATCAGCGACAGTGCAAATACCACAGCCCAGATCACCGGATCTCCCTGCAAATTTTTATCAGCCCATTCTTTAACTTTGTTCATGATGCAACTGTGTTTTCAATTTCTTTTTTTAACTCAAGCACCGCTTTTCTAAATTGATCCCCTCTATCCATATAGTTCTTAAACAAATCAAAGCTGGCACAAGCGGGCGAAAATAACACCACATCTCCTTCAACTGATGCCTTTAGTGCCATACGAACCAGGTCCTTGATATCCTGAGTCTCCATTATCTTGGGCACAATGTCGGAGAAGTAACTTCTCAATTTCTTGTTGTCTGTTCCCAAACAAATAAGTGCTTTCACCTTTTTATTTACCTGGTCTTTGATCAGATCGTAATCATTGCCTTTGTCGACA
>DATCZR010000147.1:0-3729 GCA_036525835.1 Cyclobacteriaceae bacterium | reverse complement strand
GAAATTCGAGCCCTTGCCATTTTTTCACTAATGCTTTTCCATTTATCCAGCGACTTCATATTCTCTTCACTGGAAATGAAAATTAATTTGATGGGCCTACCTCGCACCGACTTACCAATTTCGGTGACTTTAACGCGATCTGTAGCCGCATCTAACTTTTCGTAGTAAGCCAACATTTGATCATAAGTCGCCATTTTATAATCAGCTCCTGGTTCGAAGCCGAATGTTTCAGAAGGTTTTGGGATTTGACCAAAGGCATTGCCGATCATGGTGGCCAAGGCCAGGCATAGTATTTTAATTTTCATGCTATTTTTTTTCAGATTTTAATAGTCCAAAGTAAACAAATCACAAAGTGCTTGCTCAAGGAATTTGATAACAAGGATATTTACCTCCTGAACGGAAGCAAAACGCATGTGATTTATGAAGATCTAAGAAAAGGGTGGTGTTAATTCTTGATTACAGCAATGCATTCCATTTCTACTCGGGCACCCAGTGCAAGACCGGAGGTACCAAAAGCACTCCGGGCTGGCTTATCATTTGGAAAGTACTGAACATATACGGAGTTGAAATCCTGCCATTCGCTGATGTCGGCAAGCATGACCGTGCATTTAACTACCTGGTCCAATGATGATCCATTTTGCTCCAGCAAGGTTTTGATGTTTTCAAGCATTTGTTTTGCCTCGCCCTTTATTCCTCCTGCGACCAACGTCATGGGATCTTCTGGCCTACTTCCCACTTGCCCGGACAGGTACATCATATTGCCAACAATGACCATTTCTGAGAACGGGAGATTTGCTTTCTTGAATTCTTCGGAGGTAATGAATTGAACTTTTTCATTTTGAGACTTAGGCTCGCAAGAGATCATACTGCAAATGGATAATAGTAATAGAAATAGTGAATTTTTCATGTTTTTAATCTTTAATTTGAGTGAGTTGACAAAAATCTAAAGTGGTATCATATAGAATTGAAGCCAGTGCGCATACTGATTCGAGATCAACCCATTCGATTGGCTCATGGATGCCTCCACCTTTAGGCCCAATAATTACTGTTTCGACTCCAGCTTTTGCGAAAAGAGCAGAGTCTTCCCACCACGTATGGCCAATAAAGTCAGTCGGATTGGATCCTTTCATCTGTTGACGCAAGGATTTTACAATATCAGCATCGTTACTTATTTCATACGGGTTCCGCCAAATTAATTGCTTCATGGAGGCTTTGAAATTTGGATCTGAACTACTTAACCGATTAAGAATTTTATCTATTTCATGGTAGACCTCCTTTTCTTCTTCTCCAGGTATGGTCCTGCGCTCTACTTGAACTGTACACTTACCTGAATAGATGAATAGACTTTGACCTCCTTTAATTAACGGAACATGCAGCGAGGCCTCGCCACAAAGTGGATGCTTCTTGCGAGTAAGCACCTTTGATAAAGTATTGAGTTCGTTCAAGACCAGACCCATATGCAGATTGGCATCAATGCCTATGTGGTGTTGACCGCCATGCGCAATTTTACCTTCTGTTGTGATTTCATATACGCCAAATCCTCTATGCCCCAGACAAATCTGCAAGTCGGTTGGCTCCGTTACAATACAGGCATCAGCCTTCACATTTCGAAGTAATTGTTGTGTACCAACAGACTCGTACTCTTCATCGGCTACAAAGGTCAAGATGAGATCACCAGAGAGATCAGTCTGATTTTTAGCAATGGCTTTAGCCATTCCCAGCATTGCAGCAATGCTGCCTTTCATATCGTAGGCTCCCCTGCCAAATAGTTTGCCTTCCACTATTTTGGGCGAGAATGGTTCTGACATACCATTCACACCTACAGTATCCATATGGGCATTGATGATGAGGGACTTCCCGTTTCCTTGTCCTTTCCATTTTCCGATTACATTAACTCGCCCTGGTGCGATTGGCTCGATTGAGGATTCAAACCCAAATGATTGGAGTTTGTGATAAATATAGTCGCCAATTGCTGCCTCGCCTTTACCTCCCTCTTCCAATTGTGGGTTTACCGAATTGATGGCTACCAAATCGATTAATGTGTTGGTAATGAAAGTGGAGTCAGTCATGAGAAATTATGGTTGACTAGTCTAACTGATTGCAAACCTCGACAATAAAATGGAAAGGCTACAAGGGATGCGTTTCGATTTTACGAATCCTCCACCTCATTACAATAACCAATTGAATAAAAATTATTGGTAACGTAAATAGTAACATGAGTTCCCAACCTATCGCATAAACAATCCAACCTGCAGACAGAGAAGCGAATGCTTGGGTTCCAAACACAACAAATTCATTGAGGGCCTGCACCTTGAAGCGTTCATTGGGTCGATAGGATTGTGGAAGCAATGTGGTGCCTCCGATAAATAAAAAATTCCAGCCAATACCAAGAAGGATCAGTGAAACCCAGTAGTTGCTAAGGTAATGACCTGAATAGGCAATCGCGATACAGATTAAATAGGCAATTAGTCCAGCGATCATCATTTTAGGGATTCCCAGGCGATTTACAATCCATGCCGTAAACAACGAAGGCAGATACATCGCTACAATGTGGCTTTGAATTACCCACTTGGTTTGACTTAACGAATGTCCATCCATTACGTGCATGCTTACCGGAGTAGCAGTCATAATAAAACTCATAATCATATATCCCACAGCTGCACCTGAGATAGCCACCCAAAAAATCGGTTGCGTAGAAATTTCTCTTAATGATCTGGTTGCGAAGGGTACAATTTCCTGTTCCAATTTCGGGTTCTTAAATGCGAGCAAAACGAGTAAGGCCAATAGAAACAATCCCGCGAGCAAGACGAAGGAACCTAAGAAATCTGTTTGAAATAAGTCTTTTCCGATTACGGCTGCTTCAGGTCCGATAAATGCAGCAGCAATCCCACCTAACAGCACACTCGAGGCAGCGTTAGGAATTAAATGGGCAGGTACACTTTCCATTGCTGCGAACCGGAATTGCATAACACACGCATTGGTTGCACCAAACAAAGTCGTGCTTATGCAAAACAGGTAGAACGATTGTAGATAAATGGTATATGAAGCAAATAGTGCAACCGCAATGGAATAAAGTAGGAGTAATATGAATGATAGTTTGCGTCCTAAACCTTTCATGAGCATGGTAACCGGTACGACCGCAATGGCTGTACCTATAACCATGCAGGCAATGGGTAGCGTTGAAAGTTTACTAACTGGAGCCAGCTGGGCTCCAATAAGACCACCTGCAAATACAACCAATGAGGAAACGGACATCATAAGGCACTGGGCGGTTGTAAGCAGCCAAACATTACGGGGAAGTTGAATCATAAGCGAGCCAAAATAGAGAATACCGAGATAACTCCAGCTTACTTGGTTTGTTTTATACCGCAGAAGTGGGGATAAATGCACAAAGCAGATGCGCCTGTATTCCTGGCAAGGGTTATTCATCCTTTTTTTATAAATTTCTTCTTAATTATTAATTCGTCATGATTCTATATCCTTGTAGTAAAACATTAAAGGGATGAGAAAACAATTAGGTGTGTTTTTATTGGCGCAGGTATGTAGTCTTTTCTATTTGGCGGCAAATGGACAAGGTGCACTGCCAGCCCAAATTAGATTAAGAGAAACAATGGAAGGAATGTCTGATCCTAAGGGAATATCTCAAGGAGAGATACTTTATGGAACGGAGATTCAGCCAGGAAGAATTTTGGGGGATTATTATTTGGACTCCAAATGGAATAAAGGCTC
>DATCZR010000146.1:0-13728 GCA_036525835.1 Cyclobacteriaceae bacterium | reverse complement strand
AACGGAGCTTCTCCGCCTATGGTTTGTCCGGCAGTTAATAGGGCTTGATTGATTTGAGCCGCCGTGCAACCCATTAAAGCCAGCAAGACGATTACGTAAATTCTTTTCATTATAAAGTAAGGTTTGAGAAATAAAGTTATGAAGATTAAGCTAAATGGACGTTTATTTTAATCAATCAATTCTCAATGAAACCCAACAAAATGCCTCTGGCAAATTAAACAATCAAGTGGTTACCAAATTGCTATGATAATTAATTAAAAAGCTCTAAATCACAATATATAACCCATAAGATGAAGCCTGTACTTGTTGAAATTCTTGCCATTGGAGACGAGTTGCTTTTTGGCCAAACCATGGATACTAATTCCCATTGGATTAGTATTGAGATGGATAAGGCAGGCTTTAAAATAATCAGGCGCACGACCATTGGGGACACAGAGCCGCAAATACTCTCCGCATTGGAAGAAGCGGAAAGCCGCGCATCCATTATACTCATAACAGGCGGATTAGGTCCAACACCAGATGACCTGACTAAACCCTGCCTGGTGAAGTACTTCAATTGCGAAACTGCCATCCACGAACAGGCACTTATGGAGGTTACCGCATTTTTTAAGAGTAGAGGTCGTGAACTCACCGAAATAAATAGGCAACAAGCCGCACTTCCTGTTTGTAGCACAAAAATTACCAACACCTTGGGTACAGCTCCTGGCATGTGGTTCGAGAAAAAAGTGAATAACGAGGTCAAGGTATTCGTATCTATGCCTGGCGTTCCACATGAAATGAAAAGAATGATGTTGGATTCCATTATCCCTAAACTCAAAACCACTTATCAAACCCCTGTACTCTATCATAAAATGATTCGTACCATTGGAATTGGTGAGTCCTTTCTCGCAGAGAAAATTTCCGATTGGGAACAGCATCTTCCAGGCCATATCAAATTGGCTTACTTGCCAGGCTTAGGCGAAGTCAAACTACGTCTTACCGGAACTGGTGAATCTGTGGATACCGTAACGAAGGAAATAGACCACCTTGTGTTTGGTTTGCAGAAAATCATTGGAGAAAATATTTATGGGTATGGAGATGAGCCTCTGGAATCGGTCATCGGTAATATGTTGAGAGAGAGAAAACTCAAGCTCTCCATTGCAGAAAGTTGTACGGGTGGATACTTATCACATCTCATTACCAGTGTAGTCGGGAGCTCTGACTATTACCTGGGAACTATGATTCCATATGATTATGAAATAAAGATGCGTCAACTGGGGGTGAGGCCAGAAACACTTGAAAAGCATGGAGCCGTAAGTGAACCCTCCATTATTGAAATGGCCAATTCTGTCAGGGCCAAGTTAAATGCAGATATAGGTGTAGCAACCAGTGGCATTGCAGGACCAGGAGGCGCTACACCTGATAAACCAATAGGTACCGTTTGGATTGCTTATTCTGACAAAAACAAAACAGTTACCAAAAAGCTTCAACTTTCCAAGGACCGGATGGTCAATATCAAAGCCACTGCTGTCGCAGTACTCAACCTCATCAGAGTCAATTTACCACCCTTACATTAATTACTGCTATAGCCTGCCTCTCCTAATTTGGCATGAGCTGCAGCCAATCTGGCCACTGGCACTCTAGGACCGCTGCAGGAAACATAATTTAGATTTATGCTATGACAGAATTTAATTGACTCTGGATGTCCCCCGTGTTCTCCACAAATACCAATCTTCAAATTAGGATTCTGCTTTCGTCCATCTTCAACAGCTATCCGCATCAACTTACCCATTGCTTTTGCATCCAGCACTTCAAAAGGATTCTCTTTCAGCAAACCATGTGTGGTATAGAATGGTAAGAACTTATTCTCTGCATCTTCTCTGGAAAAGGAAAATGTAGCTTGGGTCAGGTCATTTGTTCCAAAAGAAAAGAATTCAGCTACTTCAGCGAGTGATTCGCCTTGCAAGCAAGCACGTACCACTTCGATCATAGTACCAAACTTGAATTTAAGCTTGACCTTTCTTTCAGATCTAATCTTGGCACTAATTTGATCGACAAACTCCTTCACTTTCTTCAACTCTTCAACCGTACACACCTGAGGCACCATGATTTCCGGATAGGCCTCAATTTTTACCTCCTCGCAATCAGCTGCAGCTTCAAGTATGGCTTGTATCTGCATTTGGTAAATCTCCGGAAAAGTTAATCCCAACCTCACACCTCGATGACCCTGCATTGGATTGACTTCATGCAGCTCTCGCACTTTCTTGAGCATATGCTCTTTCTTTTCTATGGCCTGCCCAATCAATTCTACTCCTTCAGCATTAAACGGGGCATTGGATTTTTCCGCTATCTTGGTATCGGCCTTAATTAACCTTAATGTCCCAAAAAGATTAGTAACGCCACTCACGGTATCTTTTAAGTGCAACAAGTGCCGAAGTTCATCTCGAAGTACTTCTTCAGTTGGCAAGAACTCATGTATCGGTGGGTCCAATAACCTGACAGTTACAGGACAAGTCTTCATCGCAGTAAAGATTTCCCTAAAGTCACTTCGCTGCATTTCTTTAAGCTTCATCAGCGCTTCATCTCTTACTTCCTGGGTATCTGCTAAAATCATTTCAACAACCACTGGCAAGCGGTCAACATCATTGAACATGCGCTCTGTTCTACACAGTCCTATTCCCATAGCTCCAAATTCTCTTGCCTTAGTGGCACTAGTAGGAGTATCTGCATTGGCCATCACTTTTAGGGGTGCCATTTCATCAGCCCATTTCAAAAGCACTTTCAATTCTTCTGAAAATACTGGATCAACAGTTGGAATGGCTCCCTGGTAAACGAAGCCTGTTCCACCATCGATGGTGATGTAATCGCCATCATGCAAAATTTTGTCTCCTACTTTTGCCTGACGCAATTTGGTATCTACTTCTATTCCTTCTGCACCCGCCACGCATGGCTTGCCCATTCCGCGGGCCACCACCGCAGCGTGAGAAGTTTTTCCTCCGCGGCTGGTGAGTATGCCCTGAGCGGCAAAGAATCCATGAATATCTTCAGGCTTGGTTTCTTCACGAACCAAAATCACCTTCTCACCTCCTCTACCCAACAGCTCTGCGCGGTCTGCATCAAACACAATGTGTCCTGAAGCAGCTCCGGGAGATGCAGGTAAGCCCTGCGCCAATGGTTTCACTTGGGTGGTTGTATCCAATCTGGGATGCAAGAGTTGTTCAAGGCTCTCGGGATTGATTCTTAGCAACGCCTGTTCTTTGGTAAGCAATTTTTCCTTCACCATTTCTACTGAAGTGCGCACCATAGCAGCTGTATTCATCTTGCCGTTCCTGGTTTGCAAACAGTACAGCACACCATTTTCAATGGTATACTCGAAGTCCTGCACCTCGTGATAATGTTCTTCCAGTTTTCTGCGCAATTCTTCCAGCTGCCTGTATTGTTCTGGCATGTCTTTTTCTAATTCTACAACGGGTTTGGGTGTTCTGATGCCCGCTACCACGTCTTCGCCTTGCGCATTGATCAAGTATTCGCCATACATCACATTCTCGCCAGTTCCAGGATCGCGGGTAAAACCTACTCCCGTAGCACAATTATTGCCAAGGTTGCCAAACACCATGGTTACTACGTTCACCGCGGTTCCATTGGCCATTTCTGGCGTAATTTTAAATTCTCGACGGTAATCAACAGCACGTTTTCCCATCCAGGAATTGAACACAGCCTTAACGGCTATTTCCAATTGTTCATAAACATCTTCTGGAAAAGGTTTCCCGGTTTGCTCTTTTACGACATCCAAAAATCGATTACTTATCTCAATCAAATGCTCTGTCTTTAAACCGATATCTACTTTTACTCCGGCTTGTTTTTTCACTTCCTCAAAGTGCTCATCAAATTTTTCATCGGGGACTCCCAACGCTACTTTTCCAAAAAGCTGAATGAACCGCCTATATGCATCATATCCAAAGCGCTCATTCTTGGTTTGAGCTATCAGACCTTTAAGTGTTTTGGCGTTTAGTCCCAAGTTAAGAATGGTGTCCATCATACCCGGCATAGACATGGCTGAACCTGATCTTACAGAAACAAGTAAAGGTTTCTGATCGTCCCCCAGTTTCTTTTTCGTAAGCTGCTCCAGATTCTGTATCTCGTTTCTTACCTGATCCATGAGCCCATCAGGTAAGCCCTTTGCTTTATTTTCCAAATAGGCCAGGCAGCCCCTAGTGGTAATTACAAAACCCGGAGGCACATTTAATCCAATTTGAGTCATCTCACAAAGATTGGCTCCCTTGCCCCCTAGCAGCTGCTTGTCCTTACCATTCCCATCTTTAAATGAGTAAACAAACTTTATTTCGGCCCCTTCGGCAGACCTTTTTCTTTCGATTTTTTCAGTTGCAACCATGATCAGAATTGTTTTGCGTTTAAGCACGAAATTTATTTCGATACGCTGGGCATTCCCATGACACTTATCACTCCAAAATGAGATGAATGTCATGAATAGATGGCTTAGGAGGGCCTGCAAACGTTAGCGTGGAGTTCTAAAAATGCTAACTTTGTGCATCGTAAAAACTGCAAAATGGCCCTCATAGAGTTAATCATGCCCAAAATGGGTGAGAGCATAATGGAAGCAACCATTTTATCATGGCTTAAAAAACCAGGAGATAAGATAGAGCAAGATGAGTCAGTACTTGAGGTAGCTACCGACAAGGTGGATACCGAGGTGCCTTCTACCCATGCCGGTATTTTGAAAGAAATAATGGCCAAAGATGGTGAAGTCGTAAAGGTGGGTACAGTCATTGCCTTGATTGCTACTGAAGGGGATGACGACAAAAGCAATGCTAAGCCATCAGCAAAAAGCGAGGCCGCAAAACCAGAACCAGTCCAGACTACTGATGTGCCTGCCATGGCTGTCAGTCAAACCAATGGAGCAAGCAAAGTGCCTGCTTCAGATTATAAATCTTCAAACAGATTTTATTCTCCACTCGTTAAAAATATTGCCAAGGAAGAAAACATTCCTGTGACTGAATTGGAAACTGTGACCGGCACCGGCAACGAAGGAAGGGTAACAAAGAAAGATATCCTCGCTTATGTGCAGCAGCGCAAGTCAGGACAAAGTATTGCACCATCACTTAGTTCATTAAAACCTCTGGTGCCAGCATCCATTGGTTCGGGTGACGAGATCATTCAGATGGACCGCATGCGCAAAATGATTTCCGAGCGCATGGTGGACTCCAAACGCATCTCTCCTCATGTGACCTCATTCGTTGAGGCCGATGTCACCAACGTGGTCAACTGGAGAAATAAGGTGAAGGGTGCTTTTCAAAAAAGAGAAGGAGACTCACTGACGTTCACACCTATATTTATTGATGCGGTGGTGAGGGCCATCAAGGACTTTCCCATGATCAACGTTCAAGTCGATGGCGATAAGATCATTAAGAAGAAAGACATCAACATTGGAATGGCTGTTGCTTTGCCGAGTGGCAATCTCATTGTTCCTGTGATTAAGAATGCGGACCAATACACTATCGTGGGCATTGCGAAGGCAGTGAACGATTTAGCGAAGCGCGCGCGTGAAAATAAATTGAAGCCCGATGAGCTTGCAGGAGGAACTTACAGCATTTCCAATGTAGGCTCTTTTGGCAACGTAATGGGCACGCCCATTATCATGCAGCCACAGGTGGCCATCCTGGCTTTGGGTGCCATTCAGAAAAAACCTTCTGTAGTGGAAACTCCCGATGGGGATGCCATCGCGATCAGACATAAAATGTTTCTGTCACACTCCTACGATCACCGTGTAGTTGATGGTGCATTGGGTGGCATGTTTGTAAGAAGGGTGGCAGATTATTTAGAACAGTTTGATGTAAGTCAGACGGTATAGTCTGAAATAATGATTCTATTCATCACTGCTTTCCGTTGTCCAGCGGCAACTCAATGCAAAATGTAGTTTTTCCCTCTGCCGAAGGCGCAAGATAAATGTCTCCATCGTTCAGGCGAACAAAGAAAGCCGACAATGCAAGGCCCAGGCCTGCCCCGCGCCCACCATTGGTATCGGCCATGGATCGCATTTGAAAAGTGAAGAGTTTATCTTTGGCCTCTTCCGGAATAGATTCTCCGATGTTGATTACATGAACCTGAACTTTATTGTTGCCATTTCTCGAAATGATGAACCTTATGCTTGTCCCGTTTTTGGAAAACTTAATGGCATTGGATACTATATTGTGTATGGCAATTCTTATCATGTCCTCATCTGCCCTAATCCTTGCCAATGGATCTGTCTCTATGATCAGCTGAAGGTCTTTTGCTTTCAATTGAGACTGAAATAATTTTTTCTTGTTCTCAATGATCTCATGCAAATTCACAGGCACTTTGTCCAACACAAATCCCTTCATCTGAGATCGTGACCACCGAATCAAACCATTTAGCAACAACGAGACGTTGTTAAGCTCTTCACTGAGTTCGCTGAAGTACGGGCGCAATTCCTTCTCGGTGATTTCTCCTTTTGTCTGCATGTACAATAAAGCGGACAGGGAATTAAGTGGTGAGGCCACATCATGAGACAGTACAGAAATTACTTTGTTTTTTTGCTGGTTAAGATCATCTACCAATCTGCTTTGCAATTCAAGCTCTTTGAACTGCAAAAAATTTCTCCTCCTTCTGCTCTCCAGTACAATCCCTACAATGTGAATGTATAAGAATATCGAAAACAAGTGAGGGTATTGGCTGAAATAGAAGTGATCGATTTTGATAAAATTTGAATACATCAAAAAAGTAATTAGACAGATGGTATTGACGATCAGTGCTTGCCTGAAATGGAGCCCACTGGCAGTCACTACAAGTAAGAAAATAAGAAACAATAAGTTAGTGAGGTAAAACGATGGCATACCTGCCAACTTGGCCGTGACAAGAGATGCCCCAAAATTCAATACAACAATCAGTGAAACACTAATAACGATACCTCTTGCACTCAGTCCTTTGTAAGTAAGCCACATGATGATTGATGCACCAGAAAGCACTATGATTCTGGAGCCTAACACATAAGAAAAGTCAACATCTTTGAAGTAGTCAATTAACAAAAAGAGTGACATGCCAAACAGGGTAATGAATGTCACCAATCGCAAAGATGTGACGTTGGAAGCAAGAACGAATTTACTGTACTCACGTTCCTGATCACTATCAAACTTCCAGATATAAGAATATCGAGAAAAAAAATGCAAATTTGAAACTTCGTTTAGGTTGCCCGAAAATACATATTAAAATCACACTATGAAATTTGGAACTAAAGCAGTACACGCAGGCGCAGAACCCGATCCGTTAACTGGGGCAGTGATGACCCCTATCTATCAAACTTCCACCTATGCACAGGAGTCTCCTTCAAAACACAAAGGCTATGCCTACGCGAGGGGAGCCAATCCAACCCGTGACGCATTGCAAAGGAGTATTGCCGCTTTAGAAAATGCAAAGTTTGGACTTTGCTTTGCATCGGGAATGGGTGCAACGGACGCGGTAATTAAGCTTTTGAATCCCGGTGACGAAGTTATTACTAGTAATGACCTTTATGGCGGCTCCTATCGAATGTTTAAGCGTGTATTTGAAAGGTTTGGTATCAAATTTCATTTTATTGATGTGACTAATACGGAAAACATCAAGTCATCTGTTAATGAAAAAACAAAACTACTTTGGCTTGAAACACCTTCCAATCCGTTAATGCGGATAACCGATATTGCCGCTTGTTCGGCACTTGCAATAAAACACAACATCCTGGTAGCTGTCGATAATACCTTTGCTTCACCTTACTTACAAAATCCATTAGATCTCGGTGCTGATATTGTTATGCATTCGGTAACCAAATACCTGGGCGGCCACTCTGATGTAATCATGGGAGCCCTGGTAATTAATGATCAAAAACTTCGGGACGATCTTTTTTTTATTCTTAATTCTTGCGGAGCTGTGCCCAGTCCCAACGATTGCTTTCTGGTGCTTAGAGGTATTAAGACGCTTCAATTAAGAATGCAAAGACATTGCATCAATGGCAAAGAGATAGCAGAATTCCTGGCTAATCATCCCAAAGTGGGCCAAGTCTACTGGCCCGGATTTCCATCTCATCCCAATCATGAAATCGCCAAAAAGCAAATGAATGATTTTGGAGGAATGTTATCTTTTACATTAAAGGATGATAGCCAGGCCAAAGCCAATAAACTTATGGAAAGTGTTAAGCTGTTTACTTTGGCTGAATCATTAGGAGGCGTTGAATCCCTCATTAATCATCCTGCCTCAATGACTCATGCCAGTATTCCTAAGGAAGAAAGAGTAAAAAATGGTCTTAGCGATTCCTTGATTCGACTCAGCGTGGGTATTGAAGATGCTGAAGATTTAATTGATGATTTAAAAGCAGCGCTAGAGTTGGTCTAAAAATAAAAAGGGCTTTGGCCCTTTTTAAAATTTAATTGTTATCAATTGGATTGTGTTTCGCCCTGCGAATATGACGGCTAGCACGATCCTGTTTTCTTTCCAGCCTGCGTCTTTCATCGGGTGTCACAGTGCCATCAGCCTTTGCCCTTCTTTCAGCTCTACGAATATGTATTTGTTCAACATTTAGCGCAGTGGCCTCTCGGTTGGTCACTTTACCATCAACTCGTCCTTCGTGGATTCTGGCGAGTTGGGCAACTTGCCTTCCATTTGTGCGTAGCGTACGATCCTGTGTAAATCCAGCCAAACTGATCATTAATACAAAAGTCATGACTATCAACATTTTTAATCGCTTATTCATAGTATTCAATTTTCTTTACCCTTTGATGCCAGAAGAAGGCAAGAGTTTAATTGAAAAACAAAAATTCCTAATTCTTCTTTCTGCGCTTAGGTTTAGGTGCTTTTGTTCGCTTTGCTGAACGAATTTGCTTCTTTTCAAGTTTTATTTTCTTTCGCATATCCAATGGCTTATTTTTCTTTGATTTTCGCTCACTTTCATGCACTAATTTTTGCTCACGAGTCATGTCAGCAGCCTCCACTTTGGTAAGTCGCTTGCTTTTGATCTTCTTCTCTTTTTGAGCAAACGCTGAAATCAAGGAAAAAAATACGAGCAGTATTGTTATTAAACCTCTCATAAGTCTATTTTTTTTTGCAAGTTACTAAGAGTGTTGGCTACAATCACTCATTTTCAAGGAAATTCATGTCTCTTGAGAAGGTCTCGTCAATACTTCTGAGTGCTATAACCGCAATAATGATAGTTATCACTCCCACAATTAACGCCCCATAAATAATGCCTACTTCTCCTCGTAGAAATTTAAAAGATAAAGTGATGGGCACAACGGTACCCCGTATGAAATTAGGGACTGTGGTTGCAACCGTAGATCTTAAGTTAGTACCAAACTGTTCTGCCGCGATGGTAACAAACAAGGCCCAATAACCTGTGGCAAAACCAAGTAAGGCACAAGCGATATAAAAGAAGCCAACTGTTTTGAATGGCAGGAAAAGATAGAATAGAATTGAAGCTAATGTCAACAGAATAAAAACAAACACTATTTTCTTCCGTGATTTAAATAATTGACTAATGAAGCCACTACCAAAATCACCTACAGCCAGTGCCAGGTAGCTATACATAACAGCATCTCCTGCAACGACATCACCAGTAATACCCAACTCTTTGGCAAATTCAGGAGAAAAGGTAATGAGGATTCCTATTACGTACCAGATAGGCAACCCAATAAGAATACAACCAATAAATTTCTTTAACCGAATGGAATTGGTAAAGAGCATAAAAAAATTCCCTCTTTGAACTGCCGCCTCTTTCACCCTCATAAACAACCCTGATTCAAAGACACTTGCCCTGGTAATCAAAAGCAACAACCCTAGTCCTCCGCCAATAAAATAGGTGGTCTGCCAGTCAAAATGTTTAGCCACAAAATTTGCCAGCACAGCCCCAAACAGACCCACTGTCGCTACCAAGGCTGTTCCATACCCTCTTAGCCTCGTTGGCAACACTTCTGAGACCAGCGTAATCCCAGCTCCTAATTCTCCCGCCAATCCTATTCCAGCTATAAACCGGAGTATCGCATATTGATCAACAGTCGTCACAAATCCGTTAGCAATATTTGCCAATGAATACAAAAGAATAGAACCAAATAGAACCGATAGTCGTCCTCGCTTGTCACCCATAATGCCCCAAATCAATCCGCCAACTAGCAATCCTGTCATTTGTACTTGAAGCAAAAACTCTCCATCATCCAATAAAGACTCCGGAGCTACTCCTAGTGCTCGAAGACTAGGAATTCTGACTATGCTAAAAAGGAGTAAGTCATAGATGTCAACAAAATAGCCTAACGCAGCCACGATGACTGGAAGGCCAAACAAAGGTTTGATGTCTTTCATTCTTACTAAAACATTTGCTTTAAATTAAAGCACTTTCTTTAGAATCCTACCATCCCATCGCTAGTTCAAATCGACCATTTATAGAAAAAAGAAGGCATTATTATATAATAACATGTAATCTCGACACAGGGAAAATGGCAAATGCTGATTAATGAAATTCCTGAATTTGATTAGAAATGTCATCTCAAATTGGCCTCTGGGTAGAAATACTCCGAGTTGCTTTTCAGAATACTAAACCAATTATCAATGAAAAAATTCTTATTAATTATTTCCGTCACTTTGCTTATTGCAACTACTGTAGACGCTCAAAGAAAACGCGGAGGAACAGCAACTACTAAAAGTACGGTTACTTATGATGAAGCCCTATACAATGCGTTGGAGTGGAGAAGCATTGGCCCATACAGAGGAGGCCGCAGCAGCGCAGTTACGGGTGTTCCCGGCAAACCATTGTTATTCTATTTTGGGGCAACAGGTGGGGGCGTCTGGCGCACTGAAGATGGTGGAAACAGCTGGGAAAATATTTCTGATGGCTTTTTTGGTGGATCAATAGGTTCTGTGGCTGTCAGCGAATGGGATAATAATGTGATTTATGTTGGTGGTGGGGAGGCTACCGTAAGAGGAAACGTTTCTTCAGGCTACGGCTTATGGAAATCGACGGATGCAGGTAAAACATGGAGTGATATCGGACTAAAGAACTCCAGGCATGTTCCTAGAATACGAATTCATCCCAAAAATCCTGATCTGGTATATGCAGCAGTTTTAGGAGATCTTTTTAAGCCTACTGAAGAACGAGGAGTATACCGCTCAAAAGATGGAGGTAAAAACTGGGAACGCATTCTATTCGCCAATAAAGATGCGGGTGCAGTGGACCTAATGATAGATCCAAATAACGCGCGTATTCTTTATGCGTCAACTTGGAGAATAAAAAGAACACCTTATAGTTTGGAAAGCGGAGGCGAAGGATCTGCCCTGTGGAAGAGCACAGACGGTGGTGACCACTGGACCAACATATCATCAAATGATGGATTACCTAAGGGGATTTGGGGAATAGTAGGTGTTACCGTTTCTCCCGTTAATTCAAATCGGGTCTATGCCATCATTGAAAATGTTAAGGGTGGCGTTTATCGATCTGATGATGCTGGCAAGACCTGGAAGCAAATGAATGATGAGCGGAAAATGCGTCAAAGGGCATGGTATTATAGCAAAATCTATGCGGACACTGAAGACGAGGATATTGTATACGTAATGAATGTGCAATATCATAGATCAAAAGACGGAGGCAAAACTTTTTCCACCTACAACGCGCCTCATGGAGATCATCATGATTTATGGATAGCGCCAGAAGATAATCAGCGTATGATCATTGCAGATGATGGTGGCGCGCAGGTTTCGTTCGATGCAGGAGAAAATTGGTCTACATATATGAACCAACCTACCGCTCAATATTATCGGGTAACGACAGATAACAATTTCCCCTATCGCGTATTAGTTGCGCAGCAGGATAATTCAACACAGCGCGTATTGCATCGCACCGATGGCAATTCTATTGGCGAGCGCGATTGGGATGTAACAGCAGGTGGTGAAAGTGGTCACATTGCCGTTGATCCAACCAACAATGACATTGTGTATGGCGGCAGTTATGATGGATTCCTTGAGCGATTGAACCATAAAACCAATGAATCAAGAAGCATAAATGCATGGCCAGATAATCCCATGGGACATGGTGCTGAAGGCGCCAAGTATCGCTTTCAATGGAATTTCCCTATATTCTTTTCACCACACAATCCAAAGAAATTATATGCAGCCTCACAACATTTGCACGTAAGCTATAATGAAGGTCAAAGCTGGGAACTGGTAAGTCCAGATCTGACACGCAATGATCCCAGTAAATTGGTTTCTTCTGGAGGTCCAATCACGAAAGACAATACGGGTGTTGAATACTATTGTACAATCTTCGCAGCAGCAGAATCTCCCTATGAGGAAAACGTGATTATAGCCGGATCTGATGATGGCCTTGTTCACATAACAAAAGATGGTGGCAAAACATGGGAAAAAATTACACCGCCATTGATGCCAGAGTGGAGCATGGTAAATAGCGTGGAGTTCGATCCTTCCATAAAAGGGGGGATATACATTGCCGCAACCCGATATAAATTAGGAGACTATAGCCCCTACTTATACAAGACTAAAGATTACGGAAAAACCTGGACACAGATTACCGATGGAATTCCAGCTGAACATTTTACTAGAGTTGTTCGCGTTGACCCAAAGCGTCCTGGCCTCCTTTACGCAGGTACAGAAGCAGGTATGTATATCTCTTTTGATGATGGCGCCAGTTGGAAATCATTTCAACTTAATCTACCAATAGTACCTATTACGGATCTTACTATTAAGAATGATAACCTGATTACTGCAACGCAGGGAAGAAGCGTATGGCTAATTGATGACATAACTCCACTTCATCAGCTTAATGACGCTGTAGCAGCAAGCAATACCCATCTTTTCAAACCCATGCCTAGCTACCGCATGAATGGTGGCCAGGGAGGTGGATGGAGACCTGCTCCAAGCGATGAAGGTAAAAATCATCCCAATGGGGTAATGATTCATTACTACTTGAAGGACACAGCTAAAACAAAAGCTAGTCTTGAGATTTTAGAAATGGATGGAACATTAATCAAAAAATTCGCAACTAAACCCGACAAGAAGGCAAAAGAAGAAAAGCTTGAAATCAAACCGGGTATGAATCGTCACATATGGAACATGAGATATCCTGATGCCGAAGGTTTTGAAGGTTTGATTATGTGGGGCGCATCTTTGAGAGGCCCCAAAGCCGTGCCTGGAAAATACAAGGCTAAACTTATCGTGAATGGGAGCGCCATGGAAACTGAATTTGAAATTCTGAAAGATCCTCGTACTGCCGGAACCATCGCTGACATTCAAGAACAATTCGACTTCGCCATCAAGGTGAGAGACAAATTGTCCGAGGCTAACCTGGCCGTTAAGAAAATTCGGGATGCTAGAGATCAAATAAATCGTGTTACAGAACCCATGAAGGGTAAAGAGGAGTTCAAAGATGTTAATGATTTAGCCAAGAACATTCTTGATAATGTGAAAAAGATCGAGGAAGAAGTATATCAGACCAAGAATAGAAGTGGCCAGGATCCATTGAACTTCCCGGTGAAGCTTAATAACAAGATCGGGGCCCTTGGTGGAGAGGTCGAAGGAAATGATTTCAAACCAACCAATCAAGCCCGAGCAGTATACGATGAGATCTCTGGACAAATCGATACACAGTTAAAATCATTAAATACAATATTTACTGAGCAAATTCCGGAATTCAACAACTTAATAAGACAGAAAGAAGTTAAACCGGTAGTTATTCAATAGGTTAAC
>DATCZR010000145.1:0-5037 GCA_036525835.1 Cyclobacteriaceae bacterium | reverse complement strand
GTTTGTTTATTTTGAATCAGTTCAATGATTCTTGGTTGCGGGAAAACCTTTTTGCCTTTTTTTTCTAAAGCATAGAGTGCATCTGTATTTACATTCTCAATCTCAATGGTGATCAAATCGCATTGCTCGCCAAATTGAATGACAGTATTGTAATCTGTAAGTTTGCCTGTCTGGAACTCCGCAAGCTGCTGACAAGGAGCGTGAGGGTCAGGGTCAAGAATTGAAAATGAAATATTAAAATCGATACCCGACTGAATGAGCATTCTGCCCAGCTGTCCGCCGCCTAAAATGCCAAGCTTAAAATTGTTTTGATAAAATTGAGGCTTCATAGAGCCGCAAAAGTATTAATAATTTAATTGGGGTGATTAGGGATAAGTAATGCCTTTAGCTCTGGCCACTACTTCATTAAATTCGACTTTAGCCATTCTGATAGAGTAAAGGAGTAAGCGCACTTCTTTCACATGAACATTTCCATCAGCTTCAGATAGTTTGTATAAATGAACAAATGCGTTAAGCTTTTCTTCATCGCTGCATTGGTTAATGTATTCTATTCCAGACTGGTATAACTCCTTTTCATTTTTTGTTAGGGCATCCTTTTCAAAACTTATCACTGTGTTTTCAGGAATTTTCTCAAACTTCGTCACACGTTTGACGGCTTCGTATTCGTGGGCATCAATTACACCGTCCGCATTTATAAGAAGACGCATAAGGTACAATATACCCAGGTGGTAATTCTTATTTTGGTTCATAGACATTCTTTAAATTCTAAATATAGTGAGAATCAGGTCTTCTGAAACATTATTGCTAAGAAAACACCTGATACACCAGCAGTGAAGAAAAGTAGGCAAGACCGGTCATGTAAATAAGTTGAAGAATGGGCCACTTCCAGCCATTTGTTTCCCTCTTTACAATGGCAAGTGTGCTCATGCATTGCATGGCAAAAGTATAAAACATCAGTAAAGACAAACCTGTGGCCGTGGTAAACCGAGGACCACCAGTGTCTGGATTTATTTCTTCCCTTAATCGACTTTTAATCGTTGTCTGATCTTCTGTATTACCCACGCTGTAAATGGTAGCCATAGTGCCCACAAAGACTTCTCGTGCTGCAAATGAAGTAATAAGGGCAATTCCGATTTTCCAATCGAAACCCAATGGCGCAATGATAGGCTCAATACTTTTACCGATAATTCCTGCATAGGAATGTTGCAGCTTATAGGCCATGATCTGATTTTCTTTTTCTTCAGGTTTTATTATTCCGATTTCAATTTGATTGGTCACCACTTGCTCTGCCTCTGACATAGCGGAAGATGGTCCATAACTGGCCAGTACCCATAATAATATTGATATGGCAAGAATTACCTTACCGGCTTCAAAAACAAATGTTTTGGTTTTCTCTACGATGGTTAATCCTACATTCGACCAATTCGGAGATCGATAGGTTGGCAATTCCATAATTAGGAAACTTTTTTCCTTGGTCTTGACGATCCATTTCATTGCCATGGCTGAAATCATCGCTGCCAAAAATCCAAGCAAGTATAAACCCATTAGTGCTATTCCTTGAAAATTAAAGAAACCTAATAGTTTCTCTTCTGGAATAATGAGTGCAATTAAAATGGCAAAGACGGGTAACCTGGCAGAGCAACTCATAAGGGGAGTTACAAAAATAGTGATGAGTCTATCCTTCCAGTTTTCTATTGTTCGGGTAGCCATAATCGCTGGAATAGCGCAGGCCCAACCCGAAATAAGCGGCACTACACTCTTTCCACTCATGCCAAATTTTCGCATAATCTTGTCCATCAAGAAGACTACGCGCGACATGTATCCAGTTTCTTCTAATACAGCGATAAAGGCAAATAGAATAGCAATTTGAGGCACAAAAATGATAATTCCACCTATGCCCGGGATGATGCCTTGTGTAATTAAATCAAAGAAAGGTCCGGATGGAAATACATCGCGAAGCCAATTGCTGAGATTCGCGAAAGACAAATCGATCAAGTCCATAGGCGCCTGTGCCCAGGCAAATATGGCCTGAAAAATCAAAAACAAAATCCCGAAGAAAATCAGGTACCCCCAAACTTTGTGGGTTAGTACTTTGTCAATTTGATGAGATGTTTTCTTCCATTCTGAACGAGCAGTCTTGATAATTACTTTGTTGAGGAGTTCCTGTATAAACTGATAGCGAATAATTGTTTCAGCGCCCTGATACTTTCCAGGAAAGAAATTGGAAGCTTGGGCTGTTTGTTTGATAAATGTTTTGTCGCTTTCTGAAATGAAACTCAGGTTCTCAACTTGCTGTAAATATTGGTAAGCTTCATAGTTCGATTCAAGATGAAAGTACTTCTTAAAGTTTTCAACGGTGGGAAGAATCTCCGGGTCTATGGAATAAAATTTTTGTGATGAAACTTTGATAGGAGCTAGCAGGATTTTCTTTAGTTCCTGAATGCCATGCCCATTACGAGAATTAACCATGACCACCGGAAGGTCCAATGCTTTAGATAAGGTATTCACGTCAATACTTTGACCTGACTTTGCGGATAGGTCGACCATATTGAGCGCCAATACAATAGGAAGGTGGAGCTCAATTAATTGAGTGAGCAACAAAAGTGAACTCTGCAAGTTGGTAGAATCAGCTACCAGGATTACTTTGTTGGGATAACTCGTGCTACGCTTGTCTGAAAATATTTCCGCAACAATTTTTTCATCTACAGATCGTGGATAAAGGCTGTAAATCCCCGGGAGATCAATTATTTCCGCTTGTGTATCAGCATCGAGCTGACAAACACCTGTTTTCTTTTCTACTGTTACGCCAGGGAAGTTTCCAATTTTTTGATTGAGACCTGTGAGTTGATTAAAAAGCGAAGACTTTCCAGAATTGGGCTTGCCAGCTAGTGCAACTTTCAGTCTTTTCACCTTGTGCTAAGATTAATTCAATATCGAAATCATAGCCGCTTCCTCCAGTCTTATGGTTAAATCATAACCAGAAACGCTTACGCAGATCGGGTCACCGAAGGGAGCGCTAAAATTATAGACTATGGCAGAACCGGGCAGAAAACCCATTTCCAGGAGTTTATTGGCCAATTCCCCTGTGGAGATGCTGGACACGACGGCTGCCTCACCGGGAAGCATTTGAGCGACTGTTTTGGTAGAGTTCGCCACTTTTTATTTAGATTAAATTTAAACTGCGTGAAGTTAATTGTTGAAGGTAAATAAACCATGGTTTGCACTAGCTTGTTAATCAGGATAATGGCAAAAAAAGAACAAAAGGAGAAAAAGCAACCAAAAACGGAAAAGACCCCCAAAACTGAGATAAAAGAAAGCGATAGGGCTGTCTCCGAATTTGGGGGATTACCTCAGCGTGATCTCAAGAAGAATCTCAGGTGCGGGTAGCCTACATACTCTCTGCATAGAAGACCCGCTTCACCCGTTCGCTTGTATTTGTTAGTATTTCATAAGGAATAGTATCGATTTTGGATGCCAGTTGTTGGATGGGCATTTCATTGCCAAAAATAATGGCTTCGTCCCCTTCCCTGACATCTGCGATGTGGGATATGTCAACCATCATCATATCCATGCATACATTTCCAACTACAGGCGCTTTCTTTCCTCGTATAAGAACATGACCAATACCATTACCAAATGCCCTGGAGTAGCCATCTGCATAGCCTATGGCCAATGTAGCCACCATCATGCCATTATTAGCTACTTCCATACGGCCATAGCCAATGCTGTCTCCTTTGGGCACCTTTTTTATTTGGGATATTACCGTCTTTAAGGTGGCCACTGAAAGTAGCTTGCTCTGCAGCACTCCAGAGGGATCTATCCCATATAATCCAATTCCTAACCTGACCATATCATATTGATATTCAGGAAGCCTGAGGATGCCACCGGAGTTAAGCAGATGCATGATGGGTAATATTTTGAGGGGAGCACAGATTCTCTCATAGGCTTCCTCAAACCGGGCGGCCTGTTCCCTTGAAAAATCATCCAAAGCATCACTGTCTGACCCAGCAAGGTGCGAGAAAATGGAGGCAACCTTAATGTTAGGGTTGTTTTTAAGCAGGTCGATACCCTTACTGATATCTTCTGATTCAAATCCCAGCCGGTGCATCCCAGTATCAATTTTCAGATGAATCTTTATTTCACGTCCATTCAAAAATTGAGCTAGCGATTTTAATAGGCCTAAGCTGTAAATCTCTGGTTCCAGGTTGCGCTCCAACATAATTGAAAAGCCTTCTTCCGTGGGGTTCATTACCATGATGGGGACCCTGATTGAATTGTTTCTGAGATCCACTCCTTCGTCTACGTAAGCCACACCCAAATAATCCACTCGATGATATTGTAAGAGACTGGCGATTTCATTGCTCCCACTACCATAAGCAAATGCCTTAACCATTATCATCAATTTTACTTCAGGGTTCAGCAAGGACCTGAAAAAATTAAGGTTGTGCACTATGGCATCAAGGTTTATTTCCATCACCGTGCCGTGAATTTTTTTCTGCAGTAGCTGCACGATTCGTTCAAACTGAAATACTCTTGCCCCCTTAATCAGGATGCCTTCATTAAAAAATTGATTCCAGTCCGTGTCGTTGATAAAGTCTTCGGTGGTGAGATAAAATTTCTTCTCAATAGGCAGGTCATTAAAAACTGAATGCTCAGAATGAAATCCGAAACCAATGCCAATGAATTTTTTAATACCTTTTTCTTGAAGCAACAATGAAATTTGATTTGACAACTCTTGCAATGTGAGCCCGGATTGTAATACATCAGAAAGAATAAGAGTCTTTTTTTGTTTATTAAGGCCTGCTAAAAAATCCAATCCAATTTTTATTCCTCCCAAGTCGCTGTTGTAAGTATCATCAACAATCTGACATTGATTTATTCCCTGCTTTAGATTTAGTCGCATGGGAATTGACTGCAATTGATCAATTTTATCTTGAATTTCTGTTTCAGAGATTCCAAAGTGCAGCAGCACCATAATGCAGTGTAAAAGATTCTCTTTTGAGGCAAAATCATCAAAGGGGAGCCTCAAATCTAATT
>DATCZR010000144.1:0-2653 GCA_036525835.1 Cyclobacteriaceae bacterium | reverse complement strand
GGTAAGATAGGTGCAGCATTATTATGAACTTTTCTTGGGCTCGTTTACAGGATATTGGAGCTATCTATTAAGCGAGATCCTGCATCCAGGCTGGCACAATTATTTTTACTGGCTATTGGGGCTTTCCATTACTGTTTGGCTTTTTGAAATTGTTCTACCCTGGAGAAAACAACAGCCTATCTTTCGCAAAGACTTTTGGCTGGATGGATTTTATATGTTTTTTAATTTCTTCCTATTCTCTTTAGTTGCTTACAATGCAATTTCAAATATCGCAGTTCAAGCCTTCAATGATTTTCTGGGATTATTTGGAATTACGAATCTGGTAGCAATAAATGTTGCGGGCTGGCCCAAGGGATTGCAGTTGCTGTTGATGTTTCTTGTTGCTGACTTCATACAATGGAATGTGCACCGCATGCTGCATAAAGTACCATCACTTTGGGAATTTCATAAAGTACATCATTCGGTAAAAGAGATGGGGTTTGCGGCTCATCTCCGTTTTCACTGGATGGAAACGATCATATATAAGTCTATTCAATACATTCCATTGGCCATCATTGGGTTTGGAATTCAAGACTTCTTTCTGGTTCATATATTTTCTGTTGCCATTGGTCATATAAATCATGCCAATGTATATGTGACATATGGTCCACTAAAATACTTACTCAACAATCCGGCCATGCACATATGGCATCATGCGAAACATTTACCTGATGGAAGTGCGGGAGTGAACTATGGGATTAGTTTAAGTCTATGGGATTACTTGTTTGGAACCGTCTATCTTCCTTCTAATGGGAGAGATATTGAATTGGGCTTTTCAAAAGATGAAAATTTTCCTGATCGATTTTTCTCTCAAATCTCTTATCCTTTTTTAAAAAGCAAATGACTTTCTTGAACGATTGGAAAATTATTATTCTATTTTGTCTCTCACTTGGGTTGGCGCCTTTTATCCCTGAGCCACACATTTGGGGAAAAATAAAATGGATTGCTGGAGGTGCACATGGGATGGGCGCTACAGATTGGTTTGATGCTGTTTTTCATGGTCTACCATGGTTGCTGTTGATTCGATTAATTGTATTCAAATTGATAAATCGAAGGAAAGCCAATCCAGCAAATGTGCGGTAATTATTGTATTTGGATCTGTGCATGTATGAAAATCAGTAGTTCAATTATGCTCTAACACCAAAAGTAGTCTGTCGACCTGCCCCATGGCCATTTGTAAAAGAAACTTCAGGTCAAAAATAATAATGTTGTAACAGGATCAATTTCATTCTACCTTTGAAGTTGGCATCATGTTCAAATTGTGCAATTCTTAAATAACAATGGTAAGGGAAAGGAACGTGGGGAGCTTGGGCTCTTCAGTGTACTTTTTTTCCTTGCCCTTTACCTGATTGGAACAGTTGAATTATCATCCTTCCACGCTGTCATTCATACCACTGGCAGTGATTCTGAATTGCATTCATTGGTTAACGAGAACAACGCTTGCCATCAAAGTGTCTATCACAATAAGAAAGACGAAAGTTGTGAACACAAATCGCATGTGGTGGCCCTGAAGAAATGCCCACTTTGTCATCTGTCCCTTCAGTCCTTTCATTTATTTAATACAAAACCTGATTTAGAATTAAGAATTGTTGCAGCATCAAATAAAGGTTCTGTATACGATTGAACATTTTCAGATGTAGCTACTCTCCTCCCGTCCAGGGCCCCACCAGTCGCGTAACTGCCTTAAGTAAACACTGCTTAAGTCCTATTGAGCCAGGCATTCAACAGAATGCCAATATCATTCCATGTTGGTGGAGAAAATTTAATATTATTTTGAGAAAACTAATTATCATATCACTCATTTTATTGCTGATATATCCAGTTGTATATGGACAAACGTCATGTACTGCAAGATTTTCGGGTAGTGTATTGGATGAGAAAGGGGTGCTTTTAATTGGCGCGGCTGTATTATTAGACCCATCAAATAAAGGCACAGTTACCAATACTTCAGGTGAATTTGAACTGACAGAAATTTGTCCGGGATTGTATCATGTGACTATTCAATACCTGGGCTACCAGGAGCAGGTATTCGAAGTAACCATTGATGCCAATTTAGTTAAAACCATTACGCTGCAACCCAATGTGGAGACACTAAGAGAGGTTGTGGTTGAAGAAAAGCCGGAACATGTGGAAACTGCGCAAAACTATGCAGTACTCAGTGGTCAGAAACTAGCTGAAACCGCAGGGAAAACCTTAGGCGAATCATTGACAGAGATTTCTGGTGTGAATACAATCCAGGCTGGTCCGGGAATTTTCAAGCCTGTGATTCACGGCGTGCATAGTCAACGTGTTTTAATTCTCAATCATGGCATCAGGCAGGAGGGACAACAATGGGGTGCTGAACACGCTCCTGAGATTGATCCGTTTATGGCTTCCAATATTGTGGTGGTGAAAGATGCGTCATCGATCAAGTATGGGACTGATGCATTGGGCGGTGTTGTCATTGTAAATCCTGCTGACCTACCCGAAAATCCTGGAATAGGAGGGGCGGTAAACCTGATCGGCCAAAGTAATGGAAGGTCCGGAACGGTTTTTGGTCTCCTTGAGGGTGGTGTAAAAAACCATATAGGTTGGGGATGGAGGTTGCAGGGAACTGGAAAGCAAGCAGGTGATT
>DATCZR010000143.1:0-4672 GCA_036525835.1 Cyclobacteriaceae bacterium | reverse complement strand
GCATAGGCATAAATAGAAGAACGATTGATAGGGTTTTTGAATTGTTTGATAATAGCATATCCTTTTTCAGACTGACCAATGTCTATCAGGGCTGTGGCAGCATCTGCAATCTCATTAAAAGACAATCGGTTAGCCCCAAATTGCGGGTAATTCATTATGTTCACTAGCTTATCAGTTTCAAGCTTCGAAAAATAGCGCTCAGCCGTTTTTGTGTCTCCAGAATTAAAGGCCTCATTTCCAAGAAGAAGGAATAAACGATTTAAATTCGAACGAGGCACTTTACGGGTATCAAGGTTTCTTTCAAGTCCTCGCAATGTTGTGGAATCAGCTTTTTTCCTTACTTGCAAGGGCAAAAAACCATCAACAAAAAAGTAAAGCTCTATCCATTGCTGAAAATAGTCCAGGTCCTGATCGGAATACAATCTGTCAATGAGATTTTGATCGACCAGGTATTTTATAAAAGCATCTGAAACATAAAAAAAATGAAATTGCCTTGGTTCTGTAGGCGTAAAGGCAGTACGGAAGTCAGGATATAGAAATAGGAACTTTCTCGGTCTTGAGGCTCCATCTGTCTCCGTCAAATTAGCTGTCATTATCAATTCGTTCAAATAGGAAGGAGCTACTTTTGAATAACTATCAATGGCCTTATCAAAAAGCTTATCAATGCTTTCAGAAGTGGAGGGTTGACTTGACAAGTCCGCCCGAAACTGTTTTATAATTCCTTCCTCTTTCCAAGCTAGCGCTAGATTGAAATTGCGCTCATTATCTGTTTTATAAATATCAATAATACTTTCCCTGAATTTGGAAAATACAAACTCAATTAGTCTGGGATCGGAAAAGCTGACATTCAAGTTTGTTTCCGTAGCTCCTCCCAAGTTACCCGTACCATAGGTGGTAATAGAACTCCACCCAATTATTCTATGATAAAATTCAGATTCAGGCATTCTTTTTCTGATGCAATAACCTTTAACAAAATCATTAAGCGCAGCAAATTGATCATAAATAAAGAAGACAGCCGCAATGTTTGATCCATTGTCAATCATAGCAGCATAGTCATTTTGGTAATAATTTTGATTGTACTTCAGCAAGGAGTCAACACATTGTAAAACTTTCTGAGATTTTCCCTGAGCTGCATAGAGGTAGGCCAGTTCCTGATACAATCCATTGAATTTGAAGGCGTAATCAGAAAATCCCCTACCCATTAAATTGTCCCTTGCATACTTACTTGTTACCCACTCAGACCGGTTGGCATTTTCAAAAGGAGATAATATTGATAGCAAACTGGTAATTTCTTCATTAGTAAAAGCCTTATAGTTTATAGCATTTTCGAGAGCCACATTGAGGCTATTGATTTCAATGAACGATTTAGGCTCTTTGCTAAGGATAAAATTTACGATGCCAGCAGACCGCTTGGCATTATCTACCTTCATCTTCAATATTCTTTCAGAAGGATTGTGGAAATATCCAAACTCAAGAACTGTTCTCAAGAAATTGATTTCCTTGAGAGGTTCTTTGATTTCACTAAATCCATCAAAATTTGTTAGGGATATAGCGGCCAGACTATCAGCGATCATCAGACCTTTGTTAATTTCTATGGCAGGATTGGTTCTACCTTGCTGCAGAAGAAAGCCGGTTAAGCCATTTATCGTATTAAGCCTGACTAGCGGATCATTAATGTTTCCAATGACCTCATCAATCGTTGTTACGCCTGACCTTACTTGTTCCGCGAGGAAACTTGACTTTGCCAAAAACCCAATTTTTTTACTACCTGCCAATGTCAAGCCTTGCTCTTTGATGGTTTTCATTACCACCGCATTTTGCTGTTTGTAATAATTTCGGATAGCAAAAGAGCTTAGGGTGACTAATGCGATTATTGCCAATGCTGCGGCTATCCTTCTAGGTCCATAACGCATTACCACTCGTGTGATCCTGTGCTTTTTCGCGCTTTGATTTATGAATTGATTGGTATTGGCTAAAACCTTCTCAGCTTTTTCTAATTTCTTGCCTTGATCAATATCTTCTGGCAAATAACGGGCAATCCACCAGGGATTGGGCTTCACCTGATTGTACCAGTTTTCAAAATAGGTTAAAGGTCCTATGGACAATAGAAATCCATTCGACTTACCACTGTCTACCCATCGGTGTAGTTGCTGTTCAAAATCCAGTGAGATCGTATAATTTTCAAACTCCTCCTCCGCCCACTCTTCGAGGAATCGCCAGTTTCTGATCAAACTTTCGTGCGTAATATCAAGTATTGCATCCTCGCTTAATTTCTCAGATTCCTTGACATCCGTGATGAAGGGACGAATAAATGTATTACCCGGTTCACGAAATATATTTAAGACGCTGCCAACAGTTTTAGAGTCAATGTCTTCACGATTAATGATGCAACAGATTTCCTTGAGCGTCATTCTGTTTCTAACCGCTCTGCTCTGATCAATTTTAGTAAGGCAAATGAAAGCTTTCTTAATAATTTCCTTCGCCATTTCATCCGCAATGACTTTGCCCGTTCGGATCCGATAAGTTTCAGCAGCCGATTCAAATAACTTATTGGCATGTGCATCTAATACATTCTGAAGATTTGGCTCGCGGTAGCAGTGCTTGATTTTTTCTGGCAACTTGGCAAACCACTCTGTGAATCGATTTACTTCTTCATCCGGTAGATCAGCAGAGCCTATTCCGCCCACCATGGCATAATGGATCAAATCCATTTCCTCTTTACCACTATCCGCAGCATGCCAAATCTGGTTCAACGCATGTTGAAGGATCGGAAGTTGATCGACACCTTCTGCTATATCATGAATGAGTCTCTCTGATAGTCTCCTGGAAATCTTATTCCCGCTGAGCACTGCAGGCTCTTCTATAACTTGCTGGAGCTGCGAACGGTTAAGCCGAGGAACAAAGAACTGCGAAAAACCGATGTATTCAGGCAAGGAGCGAAATGCAGCGCATTGACCGATATAGTCGGATCGCATGGTGAACACTATATATATAGGCAGGTTTTCTTCTAGCGCTATCCTGGCCGTTTCCAGTAATACGTTGAGCACCAAGTTAGAAGCCACAGATGGAACACCATTGTGATAATTTTCAGGGTTAGTGAAAAATTCTTCAAACTGATCAACAATGATAATCAGATTTGCCGCACTCCGTTTTAACGCTGCTTTTTGACTTTCATCTGCCACCTGCCATTCGACAGAATCTACGTCAACATAACATTTTGAGTTCTTATATAGATCAACCAATGCAGAAAATCCATGCTCCAGTTCTGCTTCCGCTGTGCCAGGGTTCGCAATATCAAGTTGTTTTGCCAAAGCTGAACACAAATTTTTAAATGGGGTGCGTTCAGGCCGAAAGTCTGCGACTTTCCATTGCGTGTATCTCGATTTCAAAAATCCCGCCCTTGCATTAGGCACGATACCAGCATAGACCAAAGAAGATTTTCCATCACCGGAGGCACCCGTGAGCATCAGGAACTTATTCCTTTGCAATTGCTCAGTGGCTTGATCAATGTGCTCTTCCCTGCCTTTAAAATAAAGGGATTCCTCTTCGGTAAACGAACGTAATCCAGTATAAGGGCAAATCTGATATTGCTCAAACATGCTACTTCAAATCAACAATGGTGGTGTATACTTTTTTGACTTCTGCCGGAATTACTTCCTTGGGCACAATAACAGAAACGACTTTGGGTGCTTTGAAATTCCGGGCGAGGTTGGTTTGCGGGTCGTCTTCGCCTACTAAAAAAAGCGGTGTTGGGGAGGAGGCTCCTCCGACTTGCTTCCAAATTTGTTTGATAAATGGCAATGCCCAGTCTGCAGCATATTTAAAATAAACGACTGCCAACTTACTTTTAGGAATTTGTTGTGAAGAAATATCTCTGTACTGATCTTCACTATCCGGCATAATGTTCATCAATTCCACCGGATACTCAAGACTTAACTTGTCTGTGATAATCTTGGCCTCAGCCTCGTCTTGTTGATTGAAGATGAAAAATATATCGGTGTCCTTAGAGTCGTAGACCGCTGCATCTTCCTTCATCATGATTACCCTGATGTCATCAACCAATTGCATGGGACCAGCACTGTTACTGAACATCATATTTCGGGTGATGTTGTTTCGGATGTACTTCACAAAATCTTGCTGTGCAGGTTTCATGCTTTTGTCGGCATCAGGCAGTAACCAGACAAATGAATTGAAATCACTGTCTGTTTCCAGTTTTTGCTTCACTTCCATAAACTGATACTTTGGAAACGAAATTTCGTCGTCGGCCTCAAACCTTCTTCCAAATTCACCACTAAGCATATGCAGAGAGCAAGTACAACTGTTTATTTCTTCGGCCACTTTAGCTTTAAATGTTTCTTCTTCAGCCGGACAATCAATCGATGGCAGCACATTGAATCCGGCCTTCTGCAGAATGATGGCCATTTCTTCACGCTGCTCTTTCAAATCGGATGAGGTCCATGCCAGATAAATGCTGGGGCGCTGTCTGTCTATTACCTGTACTTTAATGGCGGATGGTAGCGAGGTGGTGAACGTAGCTGGAACCAACTGCTTCGCAGTTAATGTCCGTGGTTCTTTAGGTTTAATCTCACCACGCTGAGCCAGCTTTACCCCCTGAATTATTTCTTTTATGGCATTGGCCAACTTGTTGATTTGATTCCGATAAAGGATCTTC
>DATCZR010000142.1:0-5442 GCA_036525835.1 Cyclobacteriaceae bacterium | reverse complement strand
CCATAACTATCGTTGTTTATTTTAGTATTCTGTTTACGATTTCAGCTAAGCTTACTTTTTTCACTTTAATAGTGCTGCCGGTAATGGGTGGAGCGTTGGCGGAAATCATCAAGAGGTTAAAGCGCCAGGCTAAACAAAGTCAGGAATCTTTGGGAAGGATTCTCAACATTCTAGACGAAACTTTTAGTGGTATGCGCGTAGTAAAGGCATTCAACGCGAGAGGATTCATCATGCGCAAGATGGAGGAGGAGTCTGAATACTATAGAAAAGTAAATAAATCCATGTCTTATAAAAACGAATTGGCCTCACCGGTTTCCGAGGTACTAGGTGTTATGATTGTGGCCCTCATTATTTTTTTTGGAGGGAACATGGTATTGAGTGCTGATTCTAGTTTAGAACCTGATGTGTTTTTGGGATTTCTCGCCATTTTCTCAATGATTATTCAGCCCGCCAAAGCCTTTTCAAATGGCATCACATCACTTCAAAAGGGAACAGCTTCAGCGAATAGAATATTTGAGACAATAGACATAGTGCCCACCATCCGAAGTGCGCCCGATGCTATTAAACTTGAGGTGTTTCAAAGTGAAATTGAGTTTAAGAATGTCTCGTTCGCCTATAATTCTGATTATGTGTTAAAGGACATCAACTTAGTTATCCCAAAAGGAAAGATGATTGCTTTGGTAGGTCCATCCGGTGGAGGCAAGTCTACGCTAGCCGATTTAGTTCCCCGGTTTTATGATCCTTCGGAAGGAGAGGTCAAGATTGATGGGCTCTCACTTACTAGGTATGATATCACTTCACTTCGTCAGCAGTTGGGTATTGTAACACAAGAGTCCATTTTATTTAACGATACGATTTTCAATAACATTGCCTTTGGCAAGCCGGACGCGACTGATGAGCAGGTGATAGAAGCAGCCAAAGTTGCCAATGCCCATGAATTTATTTTGCAAGCGGAGGAAGGCTATCAAACATACATTGGAGAACGAGGGTCAAAATTGTCTGGGGGACAGCGCCAACGATTGAGTATTGCTCGAGCAGTTTTGAAAAATCCACCGATACTGATTTTGGATGAAGCAACCAGCGCACTGGACACTGAATCAGAAAAGCTGGTTCAGGAAGCCTTGTTTAATTTGATGAAGAACAGAACGTCTATTGTAATTGCCCATAGGTTGAGTACTATTCAACAAGCGAAAGAAATTGTGGTTATTCAGGATGGAAAAATTGCAGAGCGAGGAACACACGAGGAACTAACGAAGTTGAATGGCGTTTATCGCAAACTGAGTGATTTCCAAAATAATGATTACTAGCCATGAAGTTGGATGTTGAAACTTACATGCAAGGTTTTCGTTTAAATTGCATTTTGCCTTTATGCCAAAAAGCCTAAGTTTGTTTACTAACATTCCATACATGAAGAAAAGGCGGCTCATCTTCTTTGCTATTTTTGGGGTATACCATCTCATTATCCTCATATTCACAAGTTATATTGATGCGCAAAAGCAAGATTTCGGAGTACTGACCAGCCTTTATAGTTATTTGCATTTATTTAAATATGGTGCAGCATTAGGACTCGTTTTACTAGCCATTGATTTTATTTGGTCCTGGCGGATTAACATACTCACCAATAGGGAATCGGAATCTTTGAATTTTGAGATCAACAACCTAAAGGCGAAAGTTTATGACTTGCAGGAGGCAAGCAAACCAAAGTCAGACACCAAATTGGATAGCGAATAATTTATGGACGCCCAAAAAATTATTAAAGAGGAGTTGAGCCAAGCTGCATTAACGCTCAATAATTTTTTAGAATCCGAAACTTGCTTACAATCAATCGAAAAAGCGGCTCAACTCATGAGCGATGCAATCAAGATGGGTAACAAATAATTTCTTGTGGCAATGGCGGATCACATTGTGATGCCATGCACTTTGCGGAAGAACTTTCGGGAAGATTTAGAAACGATCGCAAGGCATTACCGGCCCTGTCCATTTCTGACCCTTCACATATAACTTGTGTGGGTAATGATTACGGTTTTAAATTTATTTTTTCCCGCTACGTGGAGGCGCTAGGAAACAAGGGCGATGTGTTATTGGCAATCAGCACCAGCGGAAATTCAGATAATGTACTTCATGCGGCCAAGGCAGCGAAAGATAAAAACATTAAGGTGATCGCACTGGGCGGTAAAAATGGTGGCAAGTTAGTGGCTCAAGCTGATTGCAGCATTATCGTTCCGCACGATGGCTTTGCTGATCGCATTCAGGAAATCCACATTAAAATTATTCACATCCTAATCCTGCTAATCGAAAAGCAGGTCATTAAATAAGTCAATAGCAAATTCTGTTTGCGGGGATCTATATTGGATAATACTCCCAAAAACCCTATTATCACGTCTCACTTTCTGTTTTAAAATGGTATCAAAAACCTATGGCAGCGCTGTGCATGGTGTGGATGCACAAACCATTACCGTGGAGGTGAATATCATTCAGGGACAAAAATTCTGGATGAGTGGCCTGCCAGACAATGCAGTCAAGGAAAGCCAGCATCGGGTGGAGTCGGCGCTAAAGGGCCTTGGCTATTTTATGCCACGTAATAAAGTAGTCGTTAATTTGGCTCCTGCAGATATTCGTAAAGAAGGTTCAGCCTATGACCTGCCCATTGCATTGAGTATTCTGCAAGCTTCTGGCCAGGTACCTATTACCAAACTGGATCAGTTCGTGATCATGGGCGAACTATCATTGGATGGAATCTTAAGAGCAATTAAAGGGGCGTTGCCCATTGCAATACAATCGCAAAAGGAGGAATTCAAAGGATTTGTTTTACCTAAAGCCAATGCGCGAGAGGCCGCCATTGTCAATAACCTGAATGTCTATGGCGTGGAAACGCTGCAAGAGGCCATCGATTTTTTTACCAGTAAGAAAGAGATTGAACCATTGGTTGTTGATACGAGAGAGGTATTTAATGAACAATTGAATACCTATGATAGTGACTTTCGTGATGTGCAGGGACAAGAGAACATCAAGCGGGCACTGGAGATTGCAGCAGCAGGAGGACATAATGCCATCATGATCGGTCCCCCTGGAGCAGGTAAAACCATGCTAGCCAAGCGACTTCCTTCTATTCTACCTCCTTTGACATTAAATGAAGCCTTAGAAACAACGAAAATTCATTCGGTAGCGGGCCGCCTTGGCGCTGAAGATGCTTTGATTACCAACCGTCCATTTAGATCACCACATCATACTATTTCAGATGTGGCATTGGTGGGAGGGGGAGGTAACCCGCAGCCTGGTGAAATATCGCTTTCACACAATGGAGTTTTGTTCCTTGACGAACTTCCAGAATTTAAGCGTACCGTACTTGAGGTAATGCGGCAACCGATGGAAGAGAGGAAGGTGACCATTTCACGCGCCAAAGTCTCCATTGATTACCCTGCCAACTTCATGTTGATCGCCAGTATGAATCCATGCCCTTGTGGATTTTACAATCATCCTGAAAAAGAATGTGTATGTGCACCAGGTGTCGTACACCGATATCTCAGTAAAGTAAGTGGACCCTTATTGGATCGTATTGATCTTCATGTGGAGGTGGTGCCTGTCGGCTTTGATGAAATGACCGCCCAGCAAAAGTCTGAAGGCAGCGAAGATATCCGAAAGCGAGTGGTGCTAGCGCGGGAAATTCAGGCCAGGCGTTTTAAAGTTAATGCAGATGTGTATTGCAATGCGATGATGCCTTCCAGCATGGTAAAAAAAGTGTGTGAGATCACAGATGCGGGTCGAACTTTGCTTAAGACAGCCATGGAAAGATTAGGGTTATCGGCCAGAGCCTATGACCGGATTTTGAAAGTATCGCGCACCATAGCCGATTTGGCTGGAAGTGAAGAAATAAAAATTGAGCATTTGGCGGAGGCCATTCAATACAGGAGTTTGGATAGAGAAGGTTGGGCTGGGTAAATCAACTTTGCGTCGTAGCGCCTCAGCGGCAAAAGAATTAACCTCAAAGACACGAAGGCATCTGGAGCAAAAAAACTGCATAGTAAAAAATATTATGAAATTATTCCGATTTGGTGAAGAGGGTAAATAAAAGCCAAGCCACCTCAATATTTAAAACGAGGCGACGTGGTGGAGTTGGGTATTGAAAGATTAGAAGAGCAGCGACAAGTGTTTAGCTAGGTATTAAACTTTACGGTTTCATTCAGCGTGCGCTCATCGTATTTCAACCCATATTGATCCAGCACTTCCTGGGGAACGCCATCCCACTGGTTGGGTCGGTTGCCCATGTAGCCTAAATCTTTAATTCCAATCTCGCTGGTGAAGAATCCTGTTGCGGTCAGGTCGCGCATTAAGTTAAAGAACGCTACCCCCTGTTCCATGCCTGGTTTGGATCTTTCGGGGAAGGCAATTTCATCAACGATTTCAATCCGTTCAGTTGAGCTACAATCCACAAATGTTTTATTGAATCTTTTATTGGTTTGTACATCCAGCCATTTGAGTCCACCGCGCATAGGGATTTGATGTGTGGGCCTGTCTTTCACCATAAATTCAATAAAGTCGGGCACCTTCGCATCGGAAGCACTTCCTGAAGTTTCGTCCTTGGGAATAATGATATCTGCCAAAACAGTGATGGTGGCTATTTCGTGTGGATCAAAAAATTGCTCGGCTTTGAGTTTGGCTTCTCTTTCCTTTTCTATCGGCTGACGATCCAGCGGAGGCGGTACTGCTGCCCGGGTTGGTTTAGTTTCTGGTACTGAACACGAATCAAGCAGAACGCTTGTCGCAATCGTACCCACCGCCATTGTCTTTAAATATTTTCTTCTGTCCATAATGCTTTGTCTTTTTACTTATGACTGTTAAATGTTTTGTTTCTTTAATTCATCTACAATATACTCTGAGGCCCGAATGGCCAGTGCCATAATTGTCCATGTTGGATTTTTATCCGCCTGTGAAACAAAGGCACCTCCATCAACTACAAAAAGATTGCTGGCATCGTGTGCTTGATTGTACTTGTTTAGAACAGATCTTTTTGGATCGTTGCCCATCCGGGATGTACCCACTTCGTGGATGATATTTCCAGGATTCTCCAATCCGTAGTTGGTTTCCGGTCCGGACTTACCCCAGGTTACCACGCCACCCATCTTATCAATTATCTCTGCGAAAGTTTCTTTCATGTGTTTGGCCTGCTTGATTTCGTAGTCACTCCATTTATAGTGGAAGCGCAGGACTGGAATGCCAAACTTATCAACCGTGTTCGGATCAATTTCACAATAGTTATCTTCTCTGGCGATGGCTTCACCCCGTCCGGCCATGCCAAAAGAGGCACCGTAGAAATATCGGTAGTCATCTTTCAGTGACGCACCATATCCTCCAGCCGCTTTGGTCTCACCGTTTCTTCCTGGGTATTTTCCATTTGTGTTTTGCATACCAAAACCAAATCCATATCCGGGCATGCCCATACCT
>DATCZR010000141.1:0-4734 GCA_036525835.1 Cyclobacteriaceae bacterium | reverse complement strand
ATAAAGGACAATGGGTATAATTTTTCTTGAGCAACTGACTACAAAAACAGAGATATCAATATTTTAATGATGGAATGGGCTATAAAACAATATGAATTGGTCATGGAAGCACGCGAAGTCATTTTTGATTTTTGTGAATCCATGTCACCTCATGACTACACGAATCAAGTTGACCACTTTGGTCAAGGCAATATCCGAAAGACACAAGCGCATATTGTAGATGCATACATCCATTGGATTGCCAACTTCGCGCTTAACAAATCAATTCCCTACCTAAAGGAAGAGCAAATCCCAAACGTTGATGACATGAGATCAAAATATGCTAACGTTAATAGCTGGATGGCTGAATTTCTTGAAATGTATACTGCAGATCCTAATTCACCTATTACCAATACACCAGGAAGACAGGGCCAAATTACTACTACACCCATCATCTTATTTACGCATATGATTACCCATGAATTCCATCATAAAGGGCAGATGGTATCCATGGCCAGGATATTGGGTTATCCGCCACCTGACACTGATATTATTCGGCTATAATATTTTTGATTCTATCTGTTTTGTATTTCTTCAATTTGTCATACGGTTAAAAAATCTAAATTATGAAACGGCTACTCTTCCTACTCTGCTTCCTCAGTTTGATTATTCAATTTTCTGTTGCCCAGAATAAATGGACAGCAGAAAAAATAATGGAATACAGAAATATCACTGACACCAATATTTCTCCAGACGGCAAATATGTTGCGTATGTAGTTCGCCAACCGGTAATGGAAGGGGAGAAATCTGAATACAATAGTCAAATCTGGGTAGCGGCAACAGATGGATCTTTTGATCTACAGTATACCCGAGGAGAAAAATCTTCAAGCAGTCCCAAGTTCTCCCCTAACGCATCTCAAATTGCTTTTCTTTCCAACCGGGAAAATGATAAAAACCAGGTTTTTATCATGAGATTAATGGGTGGTGAACCCGAACAAATAACTAATGCCATAACGGGTGTAAGTTCTTTTCAATGGTCACCAGATGGATCACGCATTACCTACCTGATGAAAGATCCGGAAACAAAGGAAGAAGAGAAAAATAAAAAGGAAAAGAAAGATGTAATCCTGGTTGATAAGAATTTTAAATACAACCATTTATATGTTACTCCAGTTGCTGCGAGCAAATCCGGTGAGCGCCAGATAAAGCAACTTACATCGGGTGATTACCATGTCAACGGATTTGATTGGTCTCCGGATGGTTCCAAGATAGCTTTCTCTTTTGCTCCCAATCCAAAAATTAATGATGCTGGATTGGAATCAGATATTTCAACAATTTCCTCAGACAGCGGTGCCATTACTCCCATCGTGAAACGACCCGGTGTAGATGTGAATCCAAAATTTTCACCCGATGGAAAATGGATCGCTTTTGAGTCCACTGGAGGCCAACCTGAACGCGTAGGGCTCAGTGACGTTTATAAAGTTTCAGCCAGCGGTGGAAAACTAATAGAACTGCAGAAAACCCCGGACCGCAATGCCAGTGTTGTAGCCTGGGCGCCCGATGGTACACATCTCTACATCTCAGAAAATTACAAAACTTCCCACGTGCTGCTGGCACTCCCCGCCGACAACAATGTCAAAACATTAAAAGGAGATTACATGGCATACTCCGATTCAAAACTTCCCATTCTTACGTCAACAAAAGGCACCAGTAGTGGCTTTTCATTTAGTAAGTCGGGTAGCAAAATGAGTTATACCTACGAGGATCCCAACACACCTGAGGAAGTATTTGTTTCAGGCTCAAAGGGAGAAAGCAGCAAGAAGTTAAGCAGCGCCAACAAAGACTTCAGTCCGCCGCAACTTGGCAAGACAGAACTCATCAGCTGGAAATCAAAAGATGGAATGATGATAGAAGGCCTCCTCACCTACCCTGTCGATTTTAAGAAAGGTGAAAAGTATCCGATAGTGCTGCAAGTGCATGGTGGACCAGCCGGGGTTTTTTCTCAAAGCTATACCGGTGCCCCGTCCATTTATATGACCCAATATTTTGCGCAAAATGGTTTCATCGTATTGCGACCGAACCCACGAGGCAGCTCAGGCTACGGAAAAGATTTTCGTTATGCCAATGTACGTGATTGGGGGTTTGGAGATTATCAGGATCTAATGACAGGCGTTGATCATGTATTGGGAATGGGTATTGCAGACAGCAAGAATCAGTTTGTGATGGGCTGGAGTTATGGCGGATATATGACCAGCTGGGTGGTTACACAAACTGATCGGTTCAATGCAGCCAGTATGGGAGCTGGCTTACCCAACTTGGTAAGCATGGTGACAACCACGGATATTCCAGATTATCTGGTAGCCCATGCCGGGGGAAAAGAGTTTTGGGAAGACTATGAAGAGTACGAAAAGCACTCAGCTATTTATCAGATTAAGAATGCCAAAACACCAACTCAGGTAATACACGGTGCAAATGATTTACGCGTTCCTTTCACGCAAGGTCAGGAATTCTATAATGCGCTTAAGCGCAAAGGGGTAGATACTGAAATGATTGTATACCCACGCACTCCACACGGCCCACAGGAACCCAAATTGTTAATGGATGTATCCCCAAGAATTATGACTTGGTTTGAAAAGTACCTGAAGTAAAGTTATCGGACCAACAGACCTATTTAATCTTATACTCCAGGCTCATCCATCCGCCACCGTTGTGTACCTCCTTAAATCCATTTGATTTAAGGATACGTTTGGCAGATCCGCTGCGCATGCCCGAAGCACAACAGGTAATGATGGTTTTATCTTTGTTTAGCCGCCCCAGATTATTTTGTAAATTCTGAACCGGAATATTTACAGAACCTTTGATACTTCCATTTTGATATTCTCCTTTTGTGCGTACATCCACGATAATGGCTCCCTGTCTTACAAGCTCCTTATAATCTACTTTTGGGCCAAATCCTAAAAGGGACTTTATTTGCTCTAGCATAATTTAATTTTTAAGAAATCTGATATGAACGTTCCACATCCAGCCAGCTTCCAGCATTTTCACAGGGGATACCCATCCCGTTGAGGTAGGTGGCTACCTGGCCACTTCTATTACCTGAAGCACAGCAAAGGATAATGGGTTGTTTCATACTCTTGAATTCTTCCAATCGCTGCATAACTTGCTGCATTGGGATATTTATACTGCCCGGCACATGACCTCCATTGAATTCAGTAACAGTTCTTACATCAACAATTACAACTTTTTCATTATCCATAAATCAAAATTCGTTTTTAAATTAAGAGTTCGCAAAGATCGATTGAAGCCTTTCCAAAATCCGTAACAATAGTTACAAATCTTTAAATATCTTTATCTGGTTACGATAAAGAATGAGCTTCTTATCGTTTTCTAGTTTTTTTAGTAAGCGTGAAACAACTACTCTGGATGTAGCCAGTTCATTGGCAATTTGTTCGTGCGATAAATTGATGACAGCAGATCCTGTCACTTTTGATTTCTCTTTTAAATAATGTACCAAGCGCTCATCCAATTTTTGAAAGGCGATCTGATCAATCGATTTAAGCAGCTCGTTAAACCTATCCTGAATGGTCTTCATAACAAAATTCTTCCAGGTAGCATACTTCACGAGCCATTCGTCCATAACGGAAACAGGCAACGCAATGATCTCCACCTCATCATCGGCCTCTGCTTTGATCTCGCTGGGGCGGTGCTGCATGCAACAAGTAAAACTCATAGCACAGCTTTCATTCGCATTCACATAATAAAGCAATAGTTCCTTTCCTTCGTCATCAATGCGCGAAACTTTAATAGTCCCCGAAAGAATGATAGGCATAATTCGCACAGTCTGCCCTACCTCCATTAAGGCCTCCCCAGCTGATAGCTTGAGGTATTTTCCTTTTTCCTCAAGTTCAGCTATCAGATCGGGCTCGAAGACGTATTTGAAGTGTTCAGCTATTTCCATTTCGTAAAAGTAAATTGTATTGAAATATTGCGGACATTTTAATAATCAACGTGGACCGACATACAATGGTGCTCATTAAAGTAGAAAGAAATGAAATTTTAAACAATCTCTTCTCCTGGTCTGGTCTTCCACCGCTCGTGCATCCAAACCCATTGCGATGGATGAGCACGTACCTGTTCTTCAATGAATCGAGTAAAATTCTGGGTATTGACAAATAGATCCTTTTCCTCATCGCCAGAAATTTCTAATGGAATCTCAGGAAGGATATGCATGTGTTGCAGGTTATCCTCTCCTAGATAGATATAAGTGGGTACAACAGCCGCTCCCGTTTTCATAGCCAGAATAGTAGCTCCAACTGGTGTGGCTGCCTTCATTCCAAAGAAATCAACAAACCGACTTTTCACTTTGGTATCCTGATCAATGAGTATAGCGATTGAGCCGGCAGTCTTTAAAGCCTTAATCAATCGCAGTGTTTCTTTTCCTCGTTCCACTGCTACCGCCCCATATGCATTGCGATAATTAAAGAGCAGATCATTGAGTCGCTCATCTTTCAATGGTGTGCCAATAATATTTGGTTTCAATCCACGCAGCGCCATATTGGTAATTTGCAAATCAAATGCACCCAAGTGACAGGTCAGAAAAATGACGCCCTTTCTTTTCCTCGTTGCCGCTTCAAAATTTTCAATTCCGTGAGTAACCAAAAATTTATCCAGATCATCCAAGGTCTTCACCCTTCTGGCCCGAAGGACATCGCCCGCATTCTTACCTAGCATCTTGAAAGTTTCTTTACTTAAGGC
>DATCZR010000140.1:0-2768 GCA_036525835.1 Cyclobacteriaceae bacterium | reverse complement strand
AAGGTGTTATCACCCACTTGTTTGGCTTTTGCAAGATCCAGTTGATACTCATTGCTAATGGAACTCACTAAGCCTTCCAAATCTGTAATGGAATTTGCTGCTGCCTCATCTACAGTAATGGCGTAGCTGATTTCATCACTTATTGACTGACCGTACTCAATGGTCAGATCATTAGGCTTGATCTTAATGGGCAATTTTTCAACTGTAATTGTACCTGGTCCGTAAGGTTCTTCGCCTGCATACTGACCATCATAAAGAATTGAACCGTCTGGCTGCACAACTCCTGCATAATTATAAAGTTCACGGTATACAATATCGGTTTCCGCATGCGAAGGAATGATTACATAGCTACCTACAGAAGCAAGGTTGCTACCGAAATCGTTAATGGTGCTTGTGAATTGCAGCGCCGTTAACGAAGTATTTGATTCATCTAATGTTAACCCAACATTCTCAAGTGTTAGCCCGGTGTCTTGCCAAACTAAATTACCTGTGGCATCATTTGCCAGAGCAAGGACAGTGGCGTCAAAATCAGGTACCAACTGTCCGAATTTTTTCGAGATGTCGTTGGCACGAATGGCAACAGTTACTTTTGGTATATTCAATAGCGGCAACGGTTCCGTTGTTCCCCCATCGCCCAAATTTGTCATGGGCGTATTACCCACCTGAATGGGTGGATTGCCCTCAAAAGGCTGAATGATCGCTTCTAAATTGTCTGTTTCAGCATTATAGGTCGATTCTATTTCCTCTCCCCTTAGTAACACTTTGGAATCATAATAGAAATTAGTGCCTTCAATAACCAAGGTAAATACCTCAGTTCCTGCATTCACATCATCGGGTATAACCAAGCGAGTTACCACGGGTTTGGGTGTTGCCAGTGTCAATAAAGCAGCATCACTGCGTACCAGACCGGAACCACTGTTATTGTCAAAGCCCGTCTCGTGCATATCCTGAGCTGTGCTTTGCAATACTTTCCTGATATCGCTGGGAGAGCTTCCTGGAGAACTAGTGTTCCAACTGCTACCATCCGTGTGAAGGGGTGCCGATTCAGGATAATACTTCTCTTTGGCTTCCATGATCAATGCAGCTACAGCAGCTGCATGCGGTGCCGCAGCAGAGGTTCCATAGAAATTAGGCTTGTCATCACCTTCCAAATCAGCTCCACCTAAGAATACAGTTGTGTTTACTCCGTTAGGTGCAGTAAAATCCGGCTTAGCCATTACTTGTCCCGCTGTTTCCGTACCTCCTCTGGAAGAGAATGTAGCTACAGTGAATGGCGCTGTTCCTGCTGGTACTGGACTGAAACCATAGGTGGATGTATTGCTATACAAAAGCGCTCCGACAGTCATGGCCCCAGCCGCATTGGCCTGGCCTACGATGGTTGATGCTCCCGTAAAATGTTCATTTACCACCATATTGTCTCCGCGGAAGATTACATACTTGAATTTAAAGTTCTCACCGCTTCCTGCTGCGTGGGCAATAATGATGTCTGTATTAAGCGTAGTATTGGCAGGAACGGAGAAAGAGAGCACTTCAATAGGATCTCCACCAATATTATTTCTATTGAATCCAAATAGCTCGGCATTCTGGAAATTGGTTAAGTAAATATCCAGGTCATTTACGGTCCCAGCAAGAGGTTCACCCAACGATCCAATTGAATACACAGGATCATCCCATTGCAGCACAATGGTATAGTTTCCCGGTCCAACGGTTATACTTTGCCTGGTATCGCCTCCACCAAAATCATGGAGTTTTTGTCCTGCTAGATTAGCAGGCGCACCAACCGGGCTAAATACTGATTCATAAGACCTGCTTCCAAAATTTCCCGCAGCCGTAAAGTACGAGACGCCTTGCGCTGCAACATCGTTGACTGCCTGAGCCACTTTTCCATTTGTATAAAAAGGTTCTGTGATGTAGGTAATGTCATCAACGATGATATCACAATTTTCATTCTGCTTCAGATCACGTATTCCACGAGCAAAATCTCCAGCTGTAATAAAGCCGGTTCTAAATACCAATTCGGCACCTGGTGCAATGTCATGGATGATTTGAAGCATGGCGCGACCTTCATCAGTGCCCTGTCCATATCGGGAAGGAAAGTCCTTGGTCACAGTTACCGGAGTATTATACCCGTTAGTATTTGCCGCCCCCGGCAAATCTGCATTAGCGACATCTAAGGCCGCAGGATTGGTACCCACTGTATTGTAGCTGTCTGACAGTACACCAATCTTCACCCCTTCTCCACTGATGCCATATCCGAGCCTGGCCAAATTAGAGCGCATTACACGATCACCTTGGGTTGTCGCTGATCCAAGGTTCCTTAACGGAGGCGTAGCCGGACGCACATAATTGATATAATCTGTAACTGCATTAAGATCATCAATCGAATCAAATGGTAAGAAACCGGTAATGATCAACGACCCAGCTACATCGCTGATGTTGTCATCTGATTCAAAACCTAAATTATTAAGTATGCTTTGCAGCTGAGCAATTTCAGCTGAAGAAAGGTCAGCAAAGAAAACTATTTCAACCAACACGCTCTCGCCAGAAATGTAAAATACCTCATTGGTACTTACCTGTCCACCTTGTTGAATAATATTGTAAAGCATAGTAAGCTCAGAGCCAATAGGATCATTCACTTTACCAGCAAAAGGTGCACAAACACCAAATTGCTGACGCTTGTTAACCGTGACATTAATAGTAGTTATAATGGTACAAGTTGTTTCACTTGTAGAAGTAACGGTGATGACTTCTCCATTTGACGCTTCATA
>DATCZR010000139.1:0-2913 GCA_036525835.1 Cyclobacteriaceae bacterium | reverse complement strand
TTTAACGTATAACAAGAATTTCATTTTTATCGGTACAAAATGCAACGATACCGAACCCAGCAAAGATTTTGTAATTATATCAAAGCGTAGAGATTTCAGAGGCCCGGGAATTGAAAGCATTAACTTGATATTGGATCCATTTCAAGATCAAACCAATGCCTATGCGTTTGGCATCAATCCATTGGGTGTACAAAAAGAAGGTCTCGTGGCCAATGGAGGAAGTCAAGGAGGAGACTTTTCTTTAGATTGGGACAACAAATGGACAAGCGAAGCAGTAATTGGCGATGGTTATTGGACAGCCGAGATGGCTATTCCATTTAAAACAATTCGTTTTCCTGAAGGGTCAACCAAATGGTATTTCAATGCTTATCGAGTAGACAGTAAGACCAATGAACGTGCCACCTGGAATCGTGTGCCCCGAAATTTTCGGCCTTACTCCCTGTCTTATACAGGTGAAATGATTTGGGACAAACCATTACCAAAGCCTGGCGCCAACATTTCTGTAATCCCATTCCTTTCCAGTGGCCTTAACAAAAACTTTGAAGAGGGCACCTCTACCTCATTTCAAAAAGACATCGGTGGAGACATAAAAATCGCGCTCACTCCTTCGATGAACTTGGATCTGACCATCAATCCAGACTTTTCCCAGGTTGAAGTGGACAGGCAAGTTACCAATGTCGATCGCTTTGAAATATTTTTCCCTGAAAGACGGCAGTTCTTTTTAGAAAACGCAGACCTGTTTGCAGCTTTTGGCTCAGATGATGCCCGCCCCTTCTTTTCCAGGAGAATAGGGGTTGCTATAGACACAGCTACTGGTTCCAATGTGCAAAATAAAATTTATGGAGGTTTTCGCCTTAGTGGAAAAATTAATAATAGATTGCGCGTTGGCTTACTTAACATGCAGGCTGCCGAAGACTCAGAAATCCAACTGCCAAGTATAAACTACACGGTAGCTGCAGTGCAACAGCAAGTATTCAGCCGATCGAATGTGTCTATGTTTTTTGTGAATAAACAATCCTTTGATAAATCCTATGCCGATAAACTTTTTGGCGATAGCGTCACTTATAATCGCGTGGCTGGAATTGATTACAATCTAGCCTCCATTACCAACAAGTGGACAGGAAAGATATTCTATCATCAAAGTTTTCAAGAGCAAAAACCAGGTAAGCAATATTCGCATGGGGCCTCTCTTCGTTACAGTACACAAAAATGGGAGGCAGAATGGAATCACGCCATGATTGGCGAAAATTACAATGCGGAGGTTGGTTTTGTAAGGCGAACCAATATCAATAGCATCAAGCCTCAAGTCTCTTATAAATTCTATCCCAGTTCAGGGAAACTAAATAATCATGGTCCGGGAGTTGAATTTGAATACTTCTGGGATACGTACGGGCGCACAGATCAGTTGGTAAGGCTTGCCTATAATTTCAGATTTCAAAACAATGCTTCCTTTAGGCTCTCCTACAATAACCGGTTTACAAGATTGTTAAATGATTTTGATCCTACACGTACACCAAGTGAAGAAAATCCATTGAAATTACTAGCAGGATCAACCTACTCTTATCAAAGTTATTGGATGAGATATGAATCTGATCCCAGAAAACTTGTTTCACTGGAGTTACGTCATTCGGGCGGTGAGAATTTTAACGGCACGAGATTCGAATACAGCCCATCAATCACATATCGTTTTCAGCCATACGGAAGTTTCACACTTGACTATAGCTACAACCGAATTCGTTTGCCTGCGCCCTATCCATCTCGAGATATTCATTTAATTAGTCCAAGAGTTGATCTCACCCTTTCCAAGAAATTATTTTTGACCAATTTCATGCAATTCAATACACAAAATGAAAATGTTAACATAAACGCCAGGCTACAATGGCGATTTAAGCCAGCCAGTGATCTTTTCTTAGTTTACACTGATAATTATTTCTTCAGTTTTGAAAATCCCAATACCAATTGGATGCCTCGTACACGGGCCCTGGTATTTAAAATGACGTACTGGCTAAATTTGTAGTGCTAAGTGGCCATTTTTTCCGCTTTACGCATCTCATTTTGGTAATTAATAAAATCTATTTTCTTTCTTTTCCATCGCTTATGCGTCCAAAGCCAAAACGATGGTTCTTTTCGGATGTCCTCTTCCAGCATCCGGGTATGCCTTTCGGTAATCGCCCCTAAGGGTAACTCATTAGGTTGCTCGCAAACCAGTTTATACTCCATCTCGTAGTGCCCCCTCTTTGTTTTATGTATAAATCCAAAAATCACGGGCGTGTTGTTATCCCTTGCAAATTTCTCGGCCCCAAATTGAACGCCGGTTTCCTGATGCAGAAACTCCGTCCAATAGGGCTGCTGCTTTATGTTGGGACTCTGATCTGAACCAAATATGACGGCTATAGGTCGTTCGATCTCTTTTCTCATCATCTCCTTCACTTCTGCATAACTTTTCATCCATAAACCAAATTTTGACCGACTCGCCAAAATTTTTGAATTTAAAAAAGCACTATGAAGTGCAGCGTAAAGTGCAACGGGCTGGTGAGGTAAGTTCAAAGCCACGCTAATTGCATATAGTTCCCAATTTCCAGAATGTCCGCCAACCAAAGTTACGTGCTGTCCGTTATCATAGTATTTTTGAAATAACTCTGGATTGCGTTCTACAAATCGCTTTTGCAATTCTTTTTTTGAAATCGTAAATGCCTTGATTGACTCCATTACCAGATCACAAAAGTGTTTGTAAAATTGCCGCTCCAGCAACTTTTGCTGCGCTAGTGAAAACTCCGGAAATGAGTTCTTAATATTGTTGCTAACTACTTTTTTGCGATATCCTGCAATTCTGTACAATACCAGATACATGAAATCTGAAATGCGATATAAAATCCAACTCGGCAACGAGCTGATAGGCATTAAGAACAAATA
>DATCZR010000138.1:0-56452 GCA_036525835.1 Cyclobacteriaceae bacterium | reverse complement strand
ATTTCCGATAGCAATTGAATTGCTTGGATTTTCAGAGTCTTTTGCGCTTTCGAAATGAGTTAACCATTCCGGCTTATCGCTTGAGTCATAACCGTTGGCTAGGAGTCTCCAGGTTACACCGCCATCTTTTGATCCTTCGAGCGCCACATAATCGAAAAAGTTGCTGCTTCCAAAAGCCGACCCATCACCGGGCTCTACCAATACTATCTCATCAAATTTTAAACTTGCCTGACCTTCTTTCAGTCGAATCGGAACCTTCAGCTTATAAACAAACTCACTTTGCAACTCGCTACCAATTCCGTTAGGATAGGGATGACTTGTATGGATGGCCCCATTCTCAAACCCACTTTCTGTATAAATACTGAAAAGATCATCTCCGAAAAAATCATTACTTGATTTTGCATCGTTAAAGTCGTTGACATAAAAATCCTGAGTTGGTGAAAAGCCCTCAGTGTTTAATTCAATGAAACCGGTGGTTGGGAAATTTGATACATTTTGACCGACAGAATTGTCAGTTGCAATTACTCTGTATTTAACCTTATCGTCAATAGACAAGGGCCCTGGATAGGGAACAGTAACCGCATAAAGAGAATCTTCTGCGTTGATCAGTGTCATGTTGAATAAACCTTGCGGAGCCTCATTGATATAGTATTCAACTTCTGCTTTTTGCAGCGCGATGTTGTCGCTGATGTTGGCTTCAATCACTAGTTCAGTGTCACCAGCCAAAACAAACGGTTTTGCCTGGTGCAGAATAAGAGGGGATTCGGTATCAGGGCCAGTTTCAAATTTGAAAAATCCTTGAGTAATAAGTTGACCCTGGTTATAGACCTTTCCCGGATTAGTAATTTCCTCACCAAAATTATTGAATGCTCTAATATAATAATCATAGTTTGTGGGAACCCCAGTGGAGGGTATTGAAGCCGAAAATTCATCCATGACACCAGTTCCAGTCATTTCTAGTGATGTAAACTCTTGACCTTCCGCGCGGTGGTAGAGTTTTAAAGAACTTTCATTGAAGGTTGATTCGCTGTTGATCGCAACTACAATAGGAACTGGACTACTTACATCTTCTGTGTTCCTTACTTTTTCATGATGAATATAGGTTCCGGACCAGCCGATATCTTTGAGAATACCCATGGCAATTGGTCCCGGATTGTGAATCGATTCTGCGAAACCGATTTGCGGCGACATAAGTGAATTTGGATTCCCAGGCGGATAGGTTGTCTCATCGAGGTGAGCTATACTCGATCCCGGGCTATAATTTGCTGGGGCGTATATTTTGGCTTTTTCGTTTAAGTTTTGAGCCAGCACATTAGGGCCGCTAAAAAACAGGTTACTTCCGATGATTTGCTCTTTCAGCTCAGGAGAAGGTGATGTATAATTGGTGACCAACTTTGAAGCTTGATTGTTTTCGATAAAGGATTCGTAAACAACAGGATTGTTATCAAAAATGGACGAGATGGTACCATTTGATCCAACCACAGTGTAGGCATGGGTAATTCCAAGGCCATGTCCGATCTCATGCAATACAATAGTCAGAAAATCAAACATCCCTGAGGGCGTTACGCCATCAGTACCAAAATACCATGAAGTGTAGTCGCTGTTGAATGAGGCTTCAATATCTGCACTTGAGGTACTGTTTAAATCATGTCCTGCCATTTTCTCTCCCAGCGCAACAGGATACCACAGATTTCTTTTTTGGGCACCATCAAAATTTCTGAAATAACGCCCAGGGCTAGCGGATCCCAATACTCCGGTACCAAGAGGTTCCCAGAATGCTTTGATTCTTATGTTAACCGGAGATTCTATAAGGGACGCCCATATATCCACAGCCATTTGAAATGCCTGCTCTGCCTGTGGAGGAAAATCGACATACTCGACAATAAATGTAGCTGAATTGGTTTTCGCTTGTCTATTTGATTTTAGGTCTAGAGTTGGTGGAGGGATATGTGTATTTACATTAATATAAGAGGCGTAGCAGACCGCTTTGTTGGTTGCTTTTAGATAGTCCAATTCAAAGTCAGCATTTTGTGAGTAGCCAAAAACGGGAAGCCAGAGGCTAAATGAAAAAATACAGGCGACCTTGAAAGCGAACTTCATAAATTGAATCAGATTAAAACGTGAATTAAGCAATTCTTCATATACTTATTGATATGCATAATTTGGTAAAAGTAATACTGCTGTTTTCATTGATAATTTGCTCTAAAAAGCCTGCGCTTGCTCAAAAAAAGAAAGTAATGGGCATCCAGAAAACCGCGTGCTTTGGAGCCTGCCCGGTATATTCAATGGATATTCTCAGCAATTGTAAGGTAATCCTACATGCTGATAAATTTTTAGAAATGGGCACTGGTGATTTCAAATCAAAACTCTCTAAAATCAAGTATGAGGAGTTAATTCATGCTTTTAGGCAAACAGGTTATTTTGAATTGGATGAAATTTATAGATCAAACATCACTGATCTGCCAACTACTTATTTCTATTTTAAGGATAACGGAAAAGCCAAAACCATCGAAGTATATGGCAAATGGCCAAATGATTTAACGGCTTTGGATAAAAAACTTACTGCCTTGATTGAAGAGCTAAAATGGAAGAAGGTCAGCGATTCTAAATATTAATTCGGGAAGCCGCGTTATTCTACCATGAACTGCAAAATTCTTATTCGTATGCCTGGAGTTGTTTGGCCACCTCGGCTACTTCGTTCCAAACCCTGAAAACATTCTTAAAACAAATTTTTTCGATGTCTTCTTCAGAGTAACCTCTTTTTAATAACTCGAAAATCAAATTAGGGTAGGACGAGACGTCTTTTAGTCCTGTTGGTAAACTATCGCCCACACCATCATAGTCAGTGCCAATGCCAACATGATCAATTCCTGCTAGGGCCACCACATGATCGATGTGATCTGCGACTCGTTCCAGCGTGGCATATGCGTTGGGGTTGTTCTTTCTGAATTCATCGATAATGGGTTTGGAGGCTTCATCTTCCATATCTAATCCAGCTTCTGCCAACTTAGCTCTTAATTTCTCACGATTTTCTCTGTTGGTTTTCACCACAGCAGAATCTAAGAAAGAAGATCCATAGTTGATTTGAATAACGCCTCCGTTTTTGCCAAGTGCCTTGATCATATCATCGTTCATGTTTCTTTCAAAGCCAGGCGTATAAAACCGGCAAGATGAATGGGATGCAATGCATGGAGCTTTTGTTAATTCCATTACTTGATAGAAGGTATCATCATCTACGTGAGAAATATCCACCATGATACCCACTCTGTTCATTTCTGCAACTACTTGTCTGCCGTAGTCACTCAAGCCTCCGTGAGTGCCAGTTGTATCGTAAGAAGAGTCACATATTTGGTTGTCTTTGCCATGGGTAAGTGTAGTATACCTTATACCCCGATCATAAAAGTACTTAACATTGGCAAGGTCATTACCGAACGGAGCACCATTCTCCATGCCCATAGGCAAAGAGATCTTGCCTGCCGCAAAATTTACTTCTACATCAGCAGGAGAATTAGCCAATGCAAATTTATCGGGTAGGTTCTCAGCAATAGCTCTGACGTTATTAATGAGCGAATCTGCCAACGCCTTGCCCATGTCTGCCTGCTGCTGATAGGAGGAAGGAACATAAATGGACATGAATGGAGCGTCAAGTCCGCCTTTCTTTGCTCTCTCATAATCAAAGTCGCCCTCGGTGGTGTTAACTAATACATTAGCATTGTCAGCTTCTATAACAATATCTTGTTCTTTCAGTCGATAGGGCACATCAATGTGTCCATCTGTAATGATAAACTTGTGAGCGAGTTCATCTGCATAGGCATGAAGCTCCACATCACTCATGTTGGCGATAGTCTTTTTTTGTTCGCAGCTGACAAGGACGAGAATACCGAGACAAAGTAGTGTGTAAACTAATTTCATTGGATACTAGGTTTGGTTAGGAAAGTCAATTATAGATGAGATAAATGGTTAAGAACCAGCTATCATTGCGGTTGGTTGAAAACTTTATGCTAAGTTAAGGTTTTAATTTCTCTATCATTTTAAGGACATGCACTTTTGAGAAACTATTCGATTAGCGATCCCAATACACTTCAAACGGCAAATTAAGAGCCAGGAATCATTAGGAAAATGCAATGGATAGCCTACCCATCATTACATTGAAACAGCTCGCCCTCCGCAATGGTCAGGATAAGCCTGAGGTATGGGTAGCGTACAAAGGAATTATTTATGATGTGACTAAATCCGGGTTGTGGAAAACGGGGACCCACTATGAGCATTGGGCGGGGCAAGACTTAACCGATGAACTTATCGATGCACCACACACCGATGAGGTTTTTAGTAAATTTGAGTCAATAGGAAAACTGGTTATAAAATGATCTTAGTTGCAGATAGCGGTGGTTCTAAATTGGATTGGCGCCTTTTGTATGACAACGGCACAATTAATCAAACAACAGGTCCGGGATTCAATCCCTACTACCAGGATCCTTCTCATTTGACTTTATCCGTCAATGAAACACTTGTTCCACTAGTTTCAGAAAAGGTAAGGAAGATTTTCTTTTATGGATCGGGGGCATCATCTCCTCAAAACAGGGAAATCATAAAGGATGTATTAGCCGGTATTTTTGGTAAGGCAGAAATAGATGTAAATCACGATTTGTTAGGAGCGGCCAGGTCGCTTTGCGGTGAAGAAGCAGGTATCGCGTGTATATTAGGTACAGGATCCAACAGTTGTTTATTTGAGGATGGGATAATTAAAAAGAACATTACCAACCTGGGTTGGATATTGGGGGACGAAGGCGGAGGTGTATATATCGGTAAAAAACTGCTGGTAGATTATTTACGGGAACAAATGCCATTAAAACTGAGTGAGCAATTTAGAGCCCGGTTTTCAATTGCCAGGGATGATGTGCTAGATAAAATATATCGACAGGAAAAACCTTCAGCTTTCTTAGGGAGTTTTTCCAAGTTTATCTTTCAACATATAAAAGAACCATATTGCTACCAGCTGGTATATTCCTCGTTTGAGGATTTTTTCAAAAACAATGTGATGCGTTACGATCAATATCAAAATCGAAAAGTTCATTTTACAGGATCAGTTGCGTTTTACTTTAGCGATATCCTAAGGCAAGTGGCCAATGATTTGGGGGTTACTGTAAAAAACGTTGTAGAAACACCTATCGCTGGACTTACCTTATATCATAAAAAGGATTTAAATAATTAAGTTTTGTCGACCACCGAATCATCTTCGAATTATAACGATCTGGAAAAACAGAATCTTCATGATCTTCTGATAGGAATAAATGCTGAAGATCAGACTGTGCCTGTGGCGGTTAAAAAAGTCATACCCAAAATAGAAAAATTAGTGATTGACATTGTAGAAAGGATGAGGAAAGGGGGTAGACTTTTTTACATTGGTGCAGGTACGAGTGGTCGTTTAGGTATTGTGGATGCCTCTGAGATACCTCCGACATATGGAATGCCTCAAGGTAAAGTGATAGGAATAATTGCTGGAGGAGATCAGGCAATTCGTAAATCAGTTGAACATGCAGAAGATGACATGGCGCAAGCATGGAAGGATCTTAAGCAGCACGAAATTTCGAGTGGTGATACTGTTATCGGTATAGCTGCCTCCGGTAGAACACCCTATGTACTTGGAGGGGTAAAAGAGGCTAGAAAGAATGACATACTTACAGGATGTATCACGTGTAATGAAGGAAGTAAATTAGCTGAAAGTGTGGACCATCCCATAGAAGTAATTGTAGGTCCTGAATTTGTCACAGGGAGTACACGTATGAAATCAGGCACCGCTCAGAAGCTTGTCTTGAACATGATATCTACCACGACCATGATACAGTTGGGAAGAATCAAGGGAAATAAAATGGTAGACATGCAGTTGAGCAATAATAAATTGATCGACAGAGGTACAAAAATGATAGTGGAAGAGTTGAATATAAGCGAAGCAGAAGCCGCCTTGCTACTCTCTAAACACGGGAGCGTGAGGAAAGCAATTGACAGTGCTAAGTAGTGAATGTTTTTTATAATAAGCTAAGCTGGGCAATTGAAATGGGCGCATCAGCAGGCACGAGGTAAGTGATACGTGTTTTAAGTTCTCGGCACTCCACCCGTGTTCTTCTTAATTTACCCTTCTTAAACCATTTGCCATGATAACCGAAGACGCTTCCTTCTTTTAAATCAGAGAGTAGCACCACATGTTGTTGTCGGGCATCGTAGGTACGCAGCAGTTTAGTGAATTTACCATCAGAAAATGTAGAAGCCTTTGGATTGCGAAGGTGTTTTTTTAAACCAACAAGAAGCTCGCCCGGAAATATATCATCTGTCAATACAGGTTCCATCAGTTGCTGAAAAGCTAGCTTCCACTCTTTTCCATGTGATTCAATACGTTGTCCGTATTTCAAATGCACTTTCAGGTGGGCCACTTCGTGGATGTAGGTTATTAAAAAGAGATACGGATCAATATCGTGGTTTACCGTGATGATGGGATTCCTTCCTGGGAAGCAAGTAAAGTCTCCAACTTTTGTAATCCTACTTTTTCTCAGTTTGAAATCAAATCGAAATTCTTCCCAGAGCTCCATACAGTATTTGCTGGCAACGGCAGGAACGTGCTCATTGATAATTTGGGATAGGCTAGTAGTGGTCATAAAAAACGAAAGGCCTTAGTAAAACTAAAGCCTTTCTCCAATCATTCAGATTGATTTGATCAATTTACTGCATGCTTGTTGTGTCGGTCGCTACGCTATCCATTGCTGGTTCGTCAGCAGCGGGTTCAGTCATTTCTGTGCCTTGATCTTCTGCTTCAGTTGATTCAGTTGAACCACCTCCACATGCAACAAAGGTTAAAGCGAAACCGCACACCATTAATAATGCGATTAATTTTTTCATAGTTTACAGGGTTAAATTCGGCTGCAAATATACTAGGATAGAAATATTATTAGGCCGTAAGTAAGAAAAATTTATTTTTTGCGGAAAAAAAGCCGTATTGGAGCTCCTTCGAAATCAAAATTTGCTCTGAGTTTATTCTCCAAAAAGCGTTCATACGGAGTTTGAATGTACTGAGGGAGGTTACAGAAGAATGCAAACGTTGGCACTTTAGCCTTTACCTGGGTAATATATTTGATATTAATCATTTTGCCTTTTAGGGCTGGGGGGGGATAATGAGCAATTTCAGGCAGCAAGGTGTCATTCAGTTTTGAAGTAGGAATCTTCTTGGTTTTGTTGTGATAGACTTCCACTGCTTTTTCGATCACTTGAAAGATTCGTTGTTTTGTAAAAACAGAAGCAAATAAGATGGGGATATAGGTTGCAGGAGCAAGCTTTTCCATCATTTCTTTTTTAATGGTATCCGCTGTTTTCGTGTCTTTTTCAATCAGATCCCATTTGTTAACCATGATCACAATGCCCTTTCCCTGCTTTTGGGCCATACCGATAATATTGATGTCTTGATGTTCAAGGCCTCTTTCTGCATCGATAAGCACAATACAGACATCGCTTTCTTCTAATGCCTTTAATGATCGAAGCACGGAATAAAATTCTATGTCTTCTTTGACCTTACTTTTTTTGCGGATACCAGCGGTATCAATTAAAATAAAGTCATTGCCAAACATTTTATATCTGGAATGAACCGCATCTCGGGTTGTTCCTGCTTCATCGGTTACAATACTTCTTTCCTCTCCCAGCAGTACATTAAGAAATGATGACTTTCCCACGTTGGGCCTGCCAACTATGGCTATTTTAGGTATGCCCTCATCTGGATCTTCAACGCCTTCAGATTCAAATGTCTTAATAACCTCATCAAGTAGTTCTCCGGTCCCACTTCCATTTTCGGAGGAAATGGGATAAACTTCGCCCAAACCCAATTCGTAAAACTCGGTAGCTAAAGTGGCCTTATCAGGTGTGTCTGCTTTGTTTACAGCGACAAAAACGGGCCGCATCGATCTACGTACCAAGTTGGCAAACTCGCTATCATATCCGGTAAGTCCAGCGCGACCATCAACCATAAAAATAATTGCGGTACAATCCTCAATGGCTGCCTCCACCTGTTTCCTTATCTGTGACTCAAACTTATCGTCAGATCCGGTAACGTAACCACCAGTATCAATAACTGTAAAAAATTTACCTGACCACTCTGCATATCCATAATGGCGATCGCGGGTAACACCAGGAATGTCATCCATAATAGCTTCGCGCTTTTCCACCAACCGGTTGAAAAAAGTTGATTTGCCAACGTTGGGCCTTCCTACTATTGCTACAATATTCGACATGGTTTATTCGCTGTATCCAAATTGTTTAAGTCGCTGTTTTTGTTTTCTCCAGTTCTCAGCCACCTTCACATGAGTTTCTAAAAATACTTGCTTATCGAAAAAGGTTTCTAGGTCCTTTCTGGCTTCCGTTCCTACTTTTTTCAAAGATGCCCCGCCTTTGCCAATCAGAATTCCCTTTTGGGAATCACGCTCCACATAAATGATGGCCCTGATTTTAATTATTTTTTCTTCGTCCTTAAATTCGTCAATGCTCACCTCCGAACTGTAAGGAATTTCCTGAGAGTAATTAAGAAATATCTTCTCCCGGATTATCTCAGAGGCAAAAAACCTTTCATTTTTATCGGTTACATCGTCTTTGGGATAATACGCTGGGTGCTGAGGGATATTTTCCAGAATCATTTTGAACAACCTGTCCACATTCTTGCCTGTAATGGCAGAAACCGGAATGATCTCTTTGACTTTAAGCTGTTCTTTCCAATAAGAAATCTTGTCTTCTAATTGTGAACCTTTCGCCAGGTCAATTTTATTGATGACTAGGAAAATGGGTGTTTGAATATGGCTAATTCGTTCGAATAGTGCCTTATCGTATTTCTCTTCAAGTTCTACTACCAATAAAATCAAGTCAGCATCCTCAAGGGAGACCTGAACAAAGCTCATCATCTTCTTTTGAAGTTCATACTTGGGTTCCAATAGACCAGGGGTATCAGAATAAACAACTTGAAAATCGTCACCAGAAAGTATACCCATAATGCGATGACGCGTAGTTTGTGCTTTGGAGGTTATAATGGACAGATTTTCGCCTACCAACTTATTCATGAGGGTAGACTTACCCACATTGGGTCTTCCGACTATACTTACAAATCCTGATTTATGTACTTGAGGCATGACAAAAAAAAGAAACCCCGAATTGAGCCCGGGGTTTTTAGTAGCGGGGGCAAGACTCGAACTTGCGACCTTTGGGTTATGAGCCCAACGAGCTACCAACTGCTCCACCCCGCGATATATTTTAGTTGGTTTTTAGGCCAATTTCAATTTTTTTCTTTATTCAAAGGCTCCCACCTTCAATTAAGGACACAAAAGTAGATCGACAGCTATTAAAAACCAAATGGAGCCCAAATAATACGTTTCGTTCCACTTAGCACTGGATTGACGTCACTTCGGATAACTATCCCTCATATGCGTCTCGATTTTTTGTATTTTTCATATCCTAAAAAATTAATTGATGCGAATAGACTTACGAAGCGATACGGTGACCAAGCCAACACCGGGTATGCATGAAGCAATGATGAGCGCGGAGGTTGGCGATGATGTCTTTGGTGAGGATCCATCTATTAAACAACTGGAGGAAAAATGTGCCAAGATGCTTGGTATGGAGGCAGCGGTTTTTTGTCCTTCAGGAACGATGACAAATCAAATTGGAATCAAGGTGTTGACTCAACCATATGATGAGGTTGTTTGCTACAAAGGTTCGCATATTTACAAATATGAAGGAGGAGGGTTAGCCGGCAACAGCTTGGTGAGTTCCAGATTAGTCGAAGGAGACCGTGGCAGACTATCCGTTTCTGATGTTCAGGAAAGCATAAATAACTACAATGACTCCCACCTTCCAAGAACTTCGACTGTAGCGCTTGAAAACACAGTCGTTCGTGAGGGGGGAAGCTACTATACACTCAACCAAATTTCTACATTAAGTGATTTTAGCAGAAAAAATGCGCTCAACGTGCACTTGGATGGAGCAAGATTGTTCAATGCATTGGCGGTCACCCAGGAAGATCCAAAAGAGTATGGAAGTTATTTTGATACGATTTCAATTTGTCTTTCAAAAGGTTTGGGGGCTCCGGTTGGATCAGTGCTGCTTTGTCGAAAAGACTTGGAGCATAAGGCGAGGAGGATTAGAAAAGTGTACGGAGGAGGTATGCGGCAGGCAGGATATCTTGCTGCGGCTGGTATTTATGCTTTGGATCATCATATCAAAAGACTTGCAGAAGATCATTTCAGAGCGAAAGAGATTGGGCGTTCTTTGGAGAAATTAGACTGGGTGGATTTAGTAAAGCCGGTGGATACCAACATTGTTATTTTTGCGGTACAACAGAAATATTCACCAGAGGATGTTCTTAAAAAATTGACCGAGGAAAATATCTATGCTTTAAAATTCGGGCCCAAGGAAATAAGAATGGTTACTCACTTGGATTTTGATGATGATATGATGATGAAAACCATTGAGGTGTTAAACAAACTCACTTTGTAGTTATGGAAGAGCTTGGCAACTCAATGCCGTTGGCTGAGGGAATGGTGGATGCAGAAAGCAGAAATAAAAATACCGACTTGTCTGACACTTGCCTCAATTGTGGCCGTCCGCTTACAGGCACTTTTTGTTCACAATGCGGACAAAAGAATATACCCAGGCGACAGACACTGGGAGAGCTATCCGAAAATTTTATAGGATCCTTTTTTAGTTATGAGTCAAAGTTTTTCAGAACACTAAAATATCTTTTAGTCAAGCCTGGCTTTCTGGCCATTGAATACAATGCGGGAAGAAGAGAGAGTTATTATCACCCTGCAAGGATGTATGTATTCATCAGCTTCGTCTATTTCTTATTGTTCTTTTCACTAACCGAAAATAGTGAGAATAGCGACCCAGCTGGCTTAAAAGTTGAGACCAGCGACTCCACAGATAATAATTTTAATTTCAAGCTATCCGCTGAGCAGTATTCCACAATTGCGGAGTATGATTCGATCCAGGCTACACTTCCTGAAAGCGAAAGAGACGGGTGGTTTTTCAGAAAAATTCAACACCGATCATTACAATTGAACCAAAAATTCAAGAATAGTAAGAGACAATTTGTTAGTGATTTTGGCGAGTCATTTGCGTCCAATACGCCAAAGGTTTTGTTTTTCTTGCTTCCTGTTTTTGCTTTGCTGCTAAAGTTGCTTTACATCCGCAGAGATTTTTTTTATAGTGAACACCTCGTGCTGAGTATCTATTTTTACAATTTCTTTTTTGCTGCAGGCATTATTACCATGCTTATTGAATTGATTCCTATTTTTGACTGGCTCTCCTTAGTAATCATTTTTGTGATTGGAATCTATTTTCTGATTGCCATGAAATCAGTTTATCAACAAGGTTGGGCAAAGACCATAGCGAAATTCCTGTTACTTTCGCTCAGTTTTTTAATTTGTCTTGGTTTGGGTTTGTTTATCAATCTCGCGTTGACACTAATGATTCTGTAAATGCTACTGAATGCTCAACTACCTTTAGCTGAACGCATGAGGCCTTCTAAATTGGAAGACCTTATAGGGCAAGAGCATTTAGTTGGGAAGAATGGCATTATCAGAAAAGCCATCGAAACTGGGAATATTCCATCGATGATTCTATGGGGCCCCCCAGGTGTAGGAAAAACTACAATCGCGAATATTATTGCCAACGAAGTAAAGAAGTCTTTTCACACGTTGAGTGCGGTCAGTGCTGGTGTAAAAGATGTTAGGGAAGTCATTGATAAGGCCAAACGTTCTGGCAAAAGTATTTTATTCATTGATGAGATACATCGTTTCAATAAGTCACAACAGGATGCACTATTGGGGGCTGTGGAAAAGGGGACCATTACGTTGATTGGAGCTACCACTGAAAATCCATCTTTTGAAGTCAATAGTGCACTTTTATCGAGGTGCCAGGTTTATAGTCTGAATTCACTTAATGAAAGTGACCTGCTTCACCTGGTGGATGACGCTTTGAGCAAAGACCATCAATTAAAAACCAGAAATATTAAAATTACTGAGCACAAGGCCCTATTGAATATATCTGGAGGGGATGCACGCAAGCTGCTTAATTTAGTAGAACTCATAGCCGATTCAGTTTCAGGGGATATTGACATTACAGATAGCATGGTGATCAACGTAGCTCAAAAGCGGATTGCTATCTATGACAAGAGTGGAGAACAGCATTACGACATTATCTCAGCCTTTATTAAATCCATACGTGGTAGCGACCCAAACGCGGCCGTATACTACCTTGCCCGCATGATTGAGGGGGGTGAAGACGTGAAGTTCATTGCCCGAAGAATGGTAATCTTGGCTTCGGAGGACATTGGCAATGCAAACCCAAATGCATTGGTGTTGGCCACGAGCACTTTTCAAGCAGTAACTTTGATTGGATATCCTGAATCAAGAATAATTTTGTCGCAATGCGCAATTTATTTAGCATCCTCGCCAAAAAGCAACGCAAGTTACGTGGCAATTAGTAAAGCGCAGCAGGTAGTAAGCGAAACCGGTGACTTGTCAGTTCCGTTATCAATTAGGAATTCACCAACTAAATTGATGAAAGACATGAATTATGGTAAGGGATATCAATATGCACATGACTATGAGGGTAACTTTACCAGCATGGAATTTCTGCCAGATGAAATAAAGGGCGAGCAATTTTATGATCCCGGGCAAAACCCGAGGGAAATAGAGCTGAGAAATTACTTGCGAAAATTGTGGGGTAAGAAATACAACTACTAGGTGGATCAACAACGACTTCTTTTCGAATACTCGCCAGCACTAATTTTACTTTGCTTAGCATTGGGATTGTTGTACGGATATATACTTTACAATTCAAAACAAAACTGGGGCAAGAATACCAACCGGATACTGTTTTTGTTCCGGGCAATGCTGGTGTCTTTTCTAGCTTTCTTGTTAATCGGTCCTATTCTCAAGTTAACCCTGAATGATTATGAAAAGCCGACGCTCCTGTTTTTAGTTGACACTTCTGTATCAATTAGTGAAGGAATCGATTCTTTACAGTTGAGCAGTATTATCGCTGAAGTTGATGCAACGGCAAATAAAATTAAATCGCAGGGATACGATGTTCAGATCACAACTCTTGGCGCATCCGAAAGTGGGGAGATTAAATTCAACGAACCTACTTCTGATTTGAACAGGGCAACCAGAAATAAAATTGGACAGTTCGAAGGCAAAAACCTCACGGGATTGGTGGTGATATCCGATGGAATTTATAATTCAGGCAGTTCTCCGCTATATACTCCCATGCGAGTGCCAGTGTATACGGTGGGTTTGGGAGACACAACCGAAAGAGTGGATATTGCGCTGCGAAATGTTTATTACAACAAGATTGCCTATCAGGGGAATCAATTTCCAATTAGAGCAGAGGTATTGATAAATGGCCTGCCATCCCAAGTGGTTGTAGCATCCGTTTATAAGAATGGGAAATTGATGGCACGAGAAAGAAAGAACTCAACTGATAAATCAATTCTTGATTTTGATTTCCAGTTGGAGGCAAGTGAAAAAGGACTGCAAAGGATTGATATTGCTATCGAGCCGGTAGCGGTCGAGCGCAATAAGAAAAACAATTTTGCCAGCGCTTTCATTGATGTAGTTGAAGGCAAAAAGAAAATTTTACTCGTAGCATCTGCCCCTCATCCAGACATTAAAGCTTTACGAGCGGTGGTAGAAAAAAATGCGAACTATGAATTTAAAGTTCACATCCCAGGAGTTAAAGAAGCCTTGCCCGAGGAATTACTTCCTGAAAATATCGATTTGGCCATTTTTCAACAAGCATTGGATTATGGGGGCAAGACGATGCCGCTGTTTCAAAAAATTGCTGAAAGCAACTCAGGGATTTTTGTTATGCTTGGCAGTCGCTCTAACATTCGCCAATTAAGCGCGAATGGTATACAACTTAGTTTTGAAAATCCAGGACAGTGGGATGCCATTACACCCATTCTCAATCCAGGGTTTAAAGACTTTGGATTTAGTGATAACATCAACAATATTTTCTCTCGCTATCCACCCATCAATGTTCCTTTTGGAAAATTTTCATATCCGGCAGATGCCAGTATAATGCTTTATCAGAGAATTGGAAGGGTGAATACAGAAAGGCCATTGCTCTATACCACCTTAAATGAAAGCCAAAAAATGGCGGTGATATTAGGAGATGGGATATGGAGATGGAGGTTAGATGAGTTTGCTGAAACGCAAAAGACGGATGGATTTGATGAGGTATTTTCAAAATTGATTCAATATTTATGTACGCGTGAGGACAAGCGAAAATTCAGGTGCTTCCCTTCGCAAAATGAATTTACGACATCTGAAGCAGTAGTCTTTGAAAGTCAAGTATACAATGAATTATTTGAGCAAATATATGGACAGAAGATTGAAATAGAGTTAATTAATGAAACGGGAGAGACTTATCAACATAACTATGTGACCAGCCCGGGTGGATCTAGATATCGCATTGGTGGTTTACAAGAAGGAGTTTATAAATACAATGCATCTACAGAACTTGATGGCAGTGAAGTAAAAATTTATGGTGAGTTTTTAGTTGTTGAACAAAATATTGAATCTCAGAACCTAACTGCAGACTTCAATTTACTAAGAAAGTGGTCAGCCAATACGGGCGGTAAGTTTTACAGAGTCCAGGACTTGGATCAACTCTCAACTGACTTTTCACAAACTAAAGCACAAAGTAGAATTCACACCGAAGAGTCATTTCATCCGCTGATCAATCTGAAAATTGTCTTTTTCTTCTTGCTTGTGCTAATCAGCGTGGAATGGTTTGCCCGCAAGTATCTTGGGGGGTATTAAGGCAACAAAAAATGGCAGACGTTTAAGCCTGCCATTTTTTGCTTTTATTTAATAAATACTATTCGCTCTTTTTCTCTTTTGAAGATGCCTTGGCTTTTTTTACCTTAATCACTAGGTTTTCGCTTTTGCCATCGTGGTCTGCCATCAAGGTGCCACCTTCTTCAATTTCACCTTTTAGAATCTCTTCAGCTATTGGATCCTCCAGATATTTCTGAATAGCCCTGTTCAAAGGCCTTGCTCCAAACTGTTGGTCATAGCCTTTTTCGGCAAGAAAGTCTTTTGCCTTTTCTGTTAATTCAACGTGATATCCAAGTGCTGTTATCCTTACAAATAGTTTGCTTAATGTGATATCGATAATCTTGTGAATCTGCTCTCGGTGAAGTGAGTTAAACACGATCACATCATCAAGACGATTCAAGAATTCCGGGCTGAAAACTCGCTTCAATGCATTTTGAATCGTACTCTTCATATTTTCTTCCTCGTTGGATTGCTTTGCCTTGGTGGCAAAACCAATTCCCGATCCAAAATCTTTCAGATCACGAACACCAATGTTGGAAGTCATAATAATAATGGTATTTCTGAAGTCTACTCTGCGACCCAAACCGTCAGTAAGAATACCGTCATCTAGTACTTGAAGCAGGATGTTAAATACATCCGGGTGAGCCTTCTCGATTTCATCTAGCAGCACCACACTATATGGCTTTCTTCTAACCTTCTCAGTAAGTTGTCCGCCCTCTTCATAACCTACGTATCCTGGAGGGGCTCCTACTAATCGCGACACGGAAAATTTTTCCATGTACTCACTCATATCAATTCGAACCAGCGCTTCTTCTTTATCAAATAAATAGGTAGCTAGCACTTTGGCCAATTCGGTTTTACCAACACCTGTAGGCCCTAGAAAGATGAATGAACCAATAGGCTTGCGGGGATCTTTAAGCCCAACGCGAGTTCGTTGAATGGCTTTTGTCAATTTTTGAATTGCTTCATTCTGACCTATAACCTTGCCGTTCAACTCCTCGCCCATACCAAGTAATCGATTGCTTTCTTTTTGAGCAATTCGATTGGTGGGAATACCAGTCATCATGCCAATGACATCCGCCACGTTGTCTTCGTTTACGGTGTATTTTTCGGTACGGGTAGTTTCTTCCCACTTCGCCTTTGCAATGTCCATTTGCTCGATGAGCTTCTTCTCCTTATCGCGCAGTTGGGCTGCCTCTTCGTACTTCTGACTTTTTACCACCCTATTCTTTTCCTTCTTTACATCTTCTATGGCATTTTCCAACTTCACAATCTCTTCAGGAACATGAATGTTATTCATGTGTACTCGGGCACCTGCTTCGTCCAATACGTCAATGGCTTTATCTGGAAGGAATCGGTCACTGATATATCGATCGGATAACTTTACACATGATTCAATGGCTTCCTTCGTGTAGGTCACATGATGATGATCTTCATACTTTTCCTTAATGTTCTCCAATATTTCAATGGTTTCTTCTACAGTAGTAGAGTCTACCATTACCATTTGGAATCTACGGGCAAGCGCTCCATCTTTCTCAATATACTGTCTGTATTCGTCAAGCGTGGTGGCTCCAATACATTGAATTTCTCCACGAGCCAAGGCAGGCTTAAACATGTTGGATGCATCAAGGGAACCAGAAGCGCCCCCTGCACCAACAATGGTATGAAGTTCGTCAATGAATAAGATTACATCAGCTGACTTTTCCAGTTCATTCATTACCGCTTTCATGCGTTCTTCAAACTGACCGCGGTATTTGGTGCCTGCAACTAAGGAAGCTAAATCAAGAGTAACTACCCTTTTTCCAAATAGAACTCTCGAAACTTTCTTTTGAATAATACGAAGTGCGAGACCTTCTGCTATGGCAGTCTTACCCACACCAGGTTCGCCAATTAGAATCGGATTATTTTTCTTTCTACGACTTAAAATTTGAGCAACGCGCTCAATTTCTTTCTCACGCCCAACAATAGGGTCAAGTTTATTGTCTTCAGCAAGTTTGGTAAGGTCACGACCAAAGTTGTCAAGTACGGGAGTGCGAGACTTGTCCGCACCTTTTTTCTCTTTTCCGGAGCCAGAACTTCCGGAGCCACCTCCAAACATTTTTGAAGAATCCTCATCTGGATCGTCTGTATCGGATGAGGCTAATGGTTGATCATTTTGATATTCTAACATTTCTTTTACAACATCATATGCGACATCAAATTTATTTAGAATTTGGGTTGCCAGGTTGTCTGGGTCACGCAGGATAGAGAGCAGAAGATGTTCTGTTCCTATCAGTTGTGCCTTAAATATTTTTGCTTCCAGGTAGGTAATCTTCAATACCTTTTCTGAGGCTCTTGTCAAGGGGATGTTTGCCAGGTTTTTTACATCGTGAGTCGCTGTGCTTTTAGAGACTTTTTCGATTTCACCTCTCAACTCATCTAACGGTACGCCAAGTTTTTTAAGAACGCCAACAGCGACTCCTTCACCTTCACGCACCATTCCCAGCAGCAAATGTTCTGTGCCAATATAATCATGACCTAGTCTTAGTGCTTCTTCCCGGCTAAGCGATATTACTTCTTTTACCCGGTTAGAGAATTTGGCTTCCATATATGCAATTCCTTTTGTGTAAATGTAAAGTTTTAGGGTTGATTAATCAAAGACATAAATCATGTCCAAACTTTGATTTTACTCCCCTAATTCTTGATGCATATGCTTAAAAACAACAATCGAATTTTATTTGTTCAAATCCCTCTTGGTGGATGACCTAAGGATTTGTATCGAATGGGGTCCCTCGCAAAACAGCAAGTCAATATAGCTGAGGTTAGTTACAAACTTATTGCCAAAAACCTGAGTGTAGGGAAGGGGTTTGTAAAAAGATCTTTCAGAATAGGCAGATTTAGGGCTTACAACGGATCGAAGGTCGACAATATTATTTTGAGGCACTTTTTCGTAGAATGTACTTTCTGTCAGCGATATTGATTGTTTCATCGCTTTCAGACAGAATGACAGCAATGCAAGATTAAGATCATATAGAAATCTATAGTCCTTGAAAAGAATGCTCCTTATATCATAATGATAATGATCATAGAAAGCGGCGTTTCTATAACTGGACTCTATGGCGCGCCAATGGATGTTTTGCCATCGAGAACTATGGTCGATTTGAACATCCTTAATTAAAGCCTTATTGTGCTTGTCGGTTATCGGAACGACCAGTTTTAGAATGCCATTTGCTGTATTAATATAGCATCTATTGCGATAGCTCTGCTTTACATAATGTTCATGTTTCTCCAGAATAATTTCTTCAAAACTCAAAAGGACTGCCAAATATTCCAGGCAAGGGAGGTAGTGAGCGTCAATTATGGCCTTCATAAAAAGAAATCATGTTCGCCCAGGCCTATTCGAATAAGTTGTGGCTCACCGGTAGAAAAATCAATGACCGTGGATGGCACATTGCCACCAGGTCCGCCATCTATTACCAAATCCACTTTATTCTTGAATTCTTCAAAAATTTCTTCCGGATCTGTAGTGTACGCTTTGATCTTATCATAATCCTTGATAGAAGAGGTAATAATGGGGTTGCCTAATTGCTTGACTAGCTCTTGAGGAATCGGATGTTTTGGAATCCTTATACCAACTGTCTTTTTATTAACGTTTAGAATTTTAGGCACTTTACTACTGGATTCGAAGAGAAAGGTGTATGGACCCGGGAGTGATTTTTTTAGCATCTTAAAAACTGGAGTATCAATTCTTTTCACATATTCAGAAATATGGCTCAAGTCGTTGCATATAAAGGATAGGTCAAGCTTTTGGGGTTTCACCCCTACAATTTTGCAGAGGTGCTCAACTGACTTTCGATTTAATAAATCACAACCAATACCATAAATCGTGTCGGTGGGGTAAATGATGATGCCGCCTCTGATAAGAATGTCAACAGCCTGCTTTATTTTTCGAGGCTCTGGATTTTGAGGATGGATGGGAAGAAAAATAGCCGACACAATTAATCAAATTGTTAATCAGCCTTAAGGTAATATTAAATTCGAAAAAATAATGGGATAGGCTACAATTCAAATTTTGTAATTTTGAGCTCATTTATGGAGGACATGAAGGAAGTACCAAAGAAGAAACTGATCATCTTTCTGGTGGGGTCAACCCTGCTGATCACTTTTACATTTTATGCGTATCAAATATTTTTTACACCCAACATTCTGGTTGATCGTGATGATCAACTTTTTGTTATTAAATCTGGCGCGACCTTTAGGCAAGTGCAAGAAGATCTGGGCCGTGGACGGTTTGTCAATGATATGGTTTCATTTAGTTTTTTAGCTCGTCTGTATGATTATGATAAAGCAATCAAACCAGGTCGATATCGCCTGAGCAGAAACATGACCAATCTGCAAGCAATTAAATTGTTGCGCGCAGGAATTCAAGAACCGGTGAACGTCACTTTTTCTTACGTCAGATTAGCAAGCGAGTTGGGAGAGCGTATTACAAAAAATCTAAGCATCAGTTCAGAGCAGTTCTATAGCGCATTGAATAAGTTCATTGATAAAAACGATGAAGGATTTGACAAAAACAATATCCTTTGCATGTTTATTCCAAATACTTATGAGGTTTACTACAATATCACGCCTGATGAGTTGATTCAGCGTATGAATAGAGAGTTTCATATTTTTTGGAATACAGAGAGAAATAGTAAGGCTGAGAAAATTGGACTTTCCCCCATAGAAGTTTCCATTCTGGCATCCATTGTTCAGGCTGAAACGGTGAAAGAGGATGAAGCGCCAAAAATTGCTGGACTTTATTTAAACAGATTGAAAAGGAATATTGCATTGCAGGCAGATCCTACACTTGTGTATGCCGTAGGGGATTTTTCTTTAAAGAGAGTCCTCAATGAGCACAAGCAGGTAGATTCACCATACAATACGTATAAACATACCGGATTGACCCCCGGACCAATAAATATGCCGCAGATCTCATCGATAGATGCTGTGCTCAACGCTGAGTCTCATAATTTCATATACATGTGTGCCAAAGAGGACTTTTCAGGCTACCATAATTTCACCTCTACGTTAAAGGAACATTTGGTTAACGCTAGAAACTATCAGCGCACCCTGACCATTGAGCAGCGGAAAGGAAGGGCTTTACGTAATCAATAATGTACATTTCTGAAACCGTGTTAAGAGTTAGATATGGCGAAACGGACCAGATGGGATACGTTTATTACGGCAACTATGCTTCTTATTTTGAGGTAGCGCGTGTGGAGAGCTTGCGCCAGTTGGGTATGACTTATAAGGAGCTTGAAGAAAAAGGCGTAATGATGCCGGTACTTGAAAACAAATCAAAATTCTTGGCGCCAGCTGTTTATGATGATAACCTCAGAATAGTTACCACTATTAGAGAAAAGCCTGGTGTTCGTATTAAATTTGAATATGAGATTTATAGCGAATCAGGCAAAGTATTGCATCAAGGAGAAACCTTGCTCGCATTTGTAAACAAGAATACTGGCCGGCCGTGTAGACCACCTGAGGAATTTAGCAAAGTACTGGAGCCATTTTTTAAATGAACTTTACCATAAGAAAATGGATTTTACGTTTCCCCTCGCTGATCCTGATCAGGAGCTGGATGAAAAATGTAAAATTCAAACGGCATCAAAATTTATCCCTCTATCGGTTCATTAAAATCTTTTTGGGGAATATTCAAAAAGATGATTTGATCAATCGCGCGAACGGGGTGGCCTATAATTTTATCCTGGCCATATTTCCAGCAATCATCTTTCTTTTTACACTTACTCCGTACATAGCCCAGTACTTCCCGCAAGTCAACAGAAATTCAATAATGGAATTTTTAGGAGGTATGATGCCTCCAAGTATGTACGAGGTTATTTCGTCCACCATCTTTGATATTATCAGTAATCAACGCGGAGGGCTATTAACATTTGGTTTTTTGTTTGCTCTTTATCTATCTACCAACGGGATGATGGCTTTGATGCGGGCTTTTAATGCGTGTTACCAAACAGTGGAAAGAAGGAGTGGCTTTAAGATGCGAATTACTGCCACCGGGCTCACGTTTATGCTGGCCATGGTATTGATGCTGGCGGTAGTTCTTTTGATTGTGGGGCAATTTATAATCAACTATGCTACTATTAATTTATCAGAGCTAAGTAAATACAACTTTGATGAGTATTCCATCTACATGCTATTGGGATTGAGATTTGTAATTATTTTCGTTGTCTTTTTCTTAGCAATCTCCTTCATTTATTATTTTGGTCCTGCTATCCATTATAACTGGAGTTTTTTTTCAATCGGTTCATTTCTTGCTACGCTAGGTTCATTAGGTATTTCCTACGGCTTTTCCTTTTACATCACCAATTTTGGCACTTATAATAAGGTTTATGGTTCCATTGGTGTGTTAATCGCTTTAATGATTTGGGTGCAATTAATTACAATGGTTCTTCTTTTTGGGTATGAAGTTAATGCCAGCCTTCACCATGGAATAAAAATAGAGGCCATCGAATTGCATAAACGGCAGATGCGAATTACCAATCTAGAAAGCGAAAATACTGAGACAACAAATTAAGTTGAAGAGATAATATCCAAGCTATTGGTGTGATCCTGACGGCAGGGTGTTAGCTTCAGAAAGGAGATTTTGCTACCCTTTTTTTGTTGACTTTATTCCCGTGCTGAAACGAAGTGTTCCACTCGGGCCCAAACTCAACAAAACCCCAGTTTTGCAGGGGTTTTCATTTTTGATCTTTCAGAGAGGAGGTATTATGATGCATGACCCCTTAAGGGGGAGTATCATTCAAAGGCTTCCTCGCTCTGCTCGAATTTTTTATTTCTTCTCCTCGACTTAGAAGCTTCGTTTCAGTTTCGTTCGGAAACAAAAAAACCCTGACTAGGGTCAGGGCCTTTGTTTGCAGAGGAGGAGGGATTCGAACCCCCGGAACCTTGCGGTTCAACGGTTTTCAAGACCGCCGCATTCGACCGCTCTGCCACTCCTCTGTGACCAACCTTAAACTCGAATGCATAACCCGAGCGCGGATGGGACGGCAAAAGTAATTGATAATTCGTTTTCACCAAAGAAGTCGATGGCTACTCCGGACCAAAATCAGGAAAGGTTTTCTTTAGTTCTTTGCTACTATAGTCTTGGTAGCTCGGCTTGCTGGCATCTATCTCCAGAATAACTAATTTTTGGTTGTTGATGATCGGCAGCATTTTGTCCCTGTCGATGTCCATCTCCTGGCTTCTTCGGCTAGATTTTAAGGCATATTTTCTCGCGAAATTATCTCCAGCCATTTGCAGCTGGTTTCTGATTTCCACATTGATCTTCATCTTTTCCAGAATATCTGACTTAGATTTTCCAAGTAGTTCTGTCGCCTCTAGCGTGCCAAGTGTTAGCACAGTTGTGCCCCCAATGGCTGACACTACTTTGGATTGATCTGTAGCTAACACCACTGGGGAAAGACCAGTTGTAGCTCCAAGCCCGGCATTAATTAAGGCCCTGTTTTTCTTACCCCGTTTTGCTTTCTTATATGCTTTTGAAAGGGCTTCATAATTTTCATCCAGGATATCAATTAGACCTTTGGCCTGAATCAGTGAGTTTCGGTATTTAATAAAAGCAAGTCTATCCAACTCATCAATATTTTCGGTATCGGCTACATTGATTTTAACTCTGCGCTCTACTCGATTGTTGGCGTTGTCAAAGGCGTAGAAGGTAATGTCAATTTGTTTATTTCCCATCACTTCGCTCACATATTCATAATCTGGTTTCCAAATAAATTCAGCTTGCACTTTCGTATTCTTTTTGAAACTGGTTACTGGAATGGATGGATCAGAACTTACAAAACCCACCTCAGCAACGTTATCATCTCCATTCGGATCAGACACATAAATTTTCAGATTAACCAATTCATTTTCTTTTACAGATATTAGGCTGTCGCCTGGAACCAGCAATAATTCTGGCGGCAAATCCATTTGCGTTTGCGCAATTTTTAATTTGCCTTTGGCTGCTGCTTTATCGGGTTGGTCTTCAACTATAAATTCGATGGTCAATGGTTGATCTTTTAGTGAATAGAACTGGGTGCGTGAAGATGTCCAGGTAAACAATCCTAATGAACTAAGATTAGCGCCTTGTGGGAGATTTTCGGCTAACGCTCGAAAAGTAATGGGATCTCCATCCGGATCTCTGGCGTACTCTGCGGGAATTTGAAATGAATTATTCGATGCCATTTTAATGTATACAATAGGGAGTTCTTCAATGGTAGGAGGACGATTTTTATGTAAAATGGTGAATGTAATCGGAGTTCTCACTTTTTTTTCGCTTGACCAATATGCTTCAAAAATGACACTGAAGTCTTTTTGTTTGTTAAGTCGGCTTACCAGGTCGTAAGATGGTTGCCATTGGAAGTGACCCAGCGTATCAAAATGAATTCCTGTAGACTCTACCCCCTCCATTCGAAAATACTTGGGGGGGATGGTGTCTCTCACGCTGAGCTGAAACCTCAGGTTGTCGCCTTCAGAAAGGATATTCCAGCCATATTGAAATGGGAAAACCAGATCCTGCCCCATTCCATTGAGGGCTGTAAGTGTAAATAACAATAGAAAGGTCTGTCTCATTTTTGTATTTGAGTGGCAAATTTAACGGCTCCATTATTTCTACACCCCATAATCACCTAATTTCAAACTGAGTAATTTGATATTGGGCAAAGATGAAGCGTAAACCACCTACCAAAGGCAATAATTTTTTTGCAGACGTGTATGACGTAGTCAGATTAATACCAAAGGGAAGAGCAACCAGTTATGGGGCAATAGCAGCTTACCTAGGCACTAAAATGAGTGCGCGAATGGTTGGATGGGCCATGAATGCTTCCCATAATGACAAAACAATTCCTGCCCATCGTGTGGTGAATAGAACAGGGCTGCTTACAGGCCGCTTTCACTTTAAGACTCCTCATACCATGCAACAGCGACTCGAAAAGGAAGGTATTAAAGTGAAGAAACATCAAATTCAAAATTTCTCAGAAGTATTTTGGGATCCTTATAAAGAACTTGGCTAAACGGTACCTAGCAAAAATTACCAATCTTGGATTAACGGGATACATAACAGCTCATTTTCATGCCGCTCATTGAGTGGCTTTTTCTTTTTTGCTAATTAGAAATAGACCAAGGCAAGTAAGTAAACCATTGATGATCAAATTTTCGATTCCAATTTGATATCCATTGAATAGTCGTGGAGCGTTAATTACCAGCAGATAACAAATGAACGGAGACAGCAAACATACGATGGGTACTAGCTTTCCGTTTACCGTTCTTTTCGTAAAAACGCCAAATGCAAATAATCCCAAAAGCGGCCCATAGGTATACCCGGCAATCATCAGCACAGCATCTATTAAAGATCGTTCGTTGACTTCTTTGAAAATTAGTATGATGATTAAAAACAGAATAGAGAATCCTACATGGACGATATTCTTTTGCTTCTGCTTAATTACTTCCGGCTTGTTCTTGAAATTGAGAAAGTCGATACAAAATGAGGTTGTCAATGCCGCCAAGGCGGAATCTGAACTGGCGTAAGTAGATGCGGTAATTCCAAGTAAAAAGAGCACAGCGGCCAATAGTCCAAATTCATTAAAGGCCAACATGGGAAACAATTCGTCACTTACTGCCGGGAGTTGAATACTAAACTCAGTGCTGTATATGTATAACAATGCACCCAAAACCAGAAATAGCAGATTAACAATGACCAAAGTGCTGCTTAACCAGAACATGTTCTTTTGGGCATCGGCTAAATTTCTACAGGTCAGGTTTTTTTGCATCAGGTCCTGATCCATCCCTGTCATGGTGATGGCAATGAAGGCACCTCCAAAAAATTGTTTAGGAAAAAATAAGGTGCTTTTGGGGTCGTCAAAAAAGAAGATGCGTGAATAGTCGCTTTCGAAAACCATACTGATGAGGCTACCGAAACCCAAATCAAGACGTTGGGCAATGAGTATAACCGAGATCACTACGGCCAATACGAGAAATGTCGTTTGAAAAGTGTCTGTCCATACAATAGTTTTGATGCCACCTCGAAAGGTATAAATCCATATAAAAAAGATGGTAATCACCACGGTAACAAAAAAAGGTATATCCCAGGCATCGAAGAGAAATATTTGAAGCACAGAAGCAGCTAAAAAGAGACGCAAGGAAGAACCCATAGATCGGGAAAGCAGGAAAAAAAAAGAACCTGTTTTGTAAGAGATTCGATCAAATCTTTGTTCCAGGTATGTATAAATAGAAATTAAATTCAGTTTGTAATACAGTGGCATCAGTATGCCAATGATCACCCAATAGCCCACCAGGTATCCGAGTACTACCTGAAAGTAGGAGAAGGAAGTATTGCCTACGTTGGCTGGCACAGAGATAAAGGTCACACCAGAAAGTGACGCTCCTATCATACCATAGGCAACAAGGTACCACGGTGACTGGCGATTAGCTGTAAAAAAAGTATCCGATGTGGCTCCTTTGGAGGTAACAACGGATATAGCTATCAAAATAGAAAAATAAGAAAGGAGAATAATAAGGACTAGGGTAGGACTCATAGCGATTGTAAACGCTAAAACTTGTTAATTTTTTTTACTTTTGAAACTGGAAAGAGAAAATCGATGATTAATAGATCGGTTGAATGATGAGCTGAATAGAAGTGGTTATGAAAATGTCACATAAGGAACAAGGACTGGTTGAAGTTCTGGAATCCGTTGAGACAACAGATGCCAAGGACTTGGTAGTGTTTAATGATGAGTTCAACACATTCGGGCATGTGATCCAAACTTTGATTCGTGTGTGCAAGCATTCTCCTGAACAGGCGGAACAATGTACGTGGATCATTCATTACAAGGGAAAATGTGCGGTGAAGACAGGGCCTTTCGAAGAGCTCCAGCCTATGCGTCAGGCGATTTGTGAGCAGGGAATTGACGCTAAAATACTTTAACCGGGCTGAATCAACATGGAATATCCCTCTAAGCTTATTGAAGAAGCTGTTAATGAAGTGTCTAAGTTGCCAGGCATTGGAAAGAAGACAGCGCTTCGATTGGTACTTCATCTCATCAAAGAAAACGAGGGCCGAACAATCGCACTTACTGAATCGCTTAGTAAACTCAGATCCAACATAGTTTTCTGTAAGCATTGTCATAATATTTCCGATCATGAGGAATGTTACATTTGTCGAAGCCACCGAAGGGATCGAAGTATTGTTTGTGTAGTGGAAGAAACGGTTGACGTATTGGCAATAGAAAACACATCACAGTATTCTGGATTATATCATGTACTGGGTGGTGTCATTTCGCCTATGAATGGCATCGGGCCATCTGAACTCAAAATCGAAACTCTATTGCAACGTGTGGCGCTTAAAGAAATCAAGGAAGTAATTTTGGCGCTGAGTCCTACCATGGAGGGCGACACTACTGCTTTCTATGTAAGCAAAAGATTAAAGGAATTTCCCCTCAAGCTCAGTACCATTGCAAGAGGCATACCCATTGGTGGCGACCTGGAATATGCCGATGAGATAACTCTGGGTAGAAGTATTCTTGGTAGGACACTCTTTGGGTAGTTGCTTGCTTTCCGCATCAGGAAGCAGCCTATGTGGTAGGCTGCCATTTCATATATTTGGATTCGTCTTTAATTAGCCCTATAAATCTCCAAATAGAGGTTTCTGTTCTTGATATATATGATTTTCTTTGCGGAACGCATTTATAAGCATAGCAAATATGAAAGAAACGCTTTCCGACAGAATTGAGGCCATCGAGGAATCAGCAACTCTGGCCATGGCCGCCAAAGCCAGGGAGTATAAATCCAGAGGTATTGATGTAATCAGCCTCAGTCTGGGCGAGCCCGATTTCAAAACACCCCAACATGTTTGTGATGCTGCCAAAAAGGCTATCGATGATGGAAGGTATTTTGCCTATCCTCCGGTAGCGGGTTATGCTGATCTTAGAGAAGCGATAGCAAATAAGTATGCGAAGGAGAATAATGTTCCTTATAAGGCTGAAAACATAGTGGTGTCCAATGGTGCGAAGCAGTCCATTGCCAATGTGATGATTGCTTTGCTTAATCCGGGAGATGAGGTGATTGTTTTCTCACCTTATTGGGTAAGCTATGATGCCTTGGTGCGATTGGCTGAAGCAACTCCTGTAATGGTGAAAGGTACGTTGGAGAACGATTTTAAAGTTACAGCAGCCCAAGTTGAAAAAGCGATAACCTCAAAAACCAGGGCAATTATCTTTTCGTCTCCCTGCAATCCAACTGGTTCGGTTTTTAGTAAGGAGGAATTGGAAGCCATTTCAAAAGTGGTGTTGAAGCATGAAAATGTTTTAGTGATTGCTGATGAGATTTATGAGCATATTAACTATGCCGGAGGTAATACCAGTATTGCTTCGTTGCCCGGCATGTTTGACAGAACCATAACTGTGAATGGTTTTGCAAAGGGATTTGCAATGACGGGTTGGCGTGTGGGGTATATCGCTGCGCCTAAATGGATTGCCAATGGAAGCAACAAAGTGCAAGGGCAGCTTACTTCAGCCAATTGCTCCATTGCACAGCGTGCAGCGCTGGCGGCAATAACCGGTGACTTGACCCCCACCGAAGATATGGTAAAGGAGTATAAGAAGAGAAGGGATCTGGTTTACAGCTTGTTGAAAGAAATTCCAGGGATCAAGGCCAACTATCCGCAAGGTGCTTTCTATTTTTTCCCCGATGTAAGTGATTACTACGGCAAGTCAGATGGTAAAAATACTATTGCCAATGGGGAGGATTTTTGCGTTTACATTCTGGACAATGCTCATGTATCGTTAGTAGCTGGCGGTGCTTTTGGTGAAGAAAATTGTGTCAGACTATCCTATGCAGCTTCAGAAAAAGAGTTAACCGAGGCTTTGAAGAGAATGAAGGAAGCTTTATCGCGCTTGAAATAATGAATTACCAATCGCTGGAAGAAGTATTTGAAGCTTTTAATAAACTCACCGTTCTGGTAATTGGTGATATCATGCTCGACAGTTATATCTGGGGTCATGTGGATCGTGTTTCTCCGGAGGCGCCAGTACCTATTGTGCGTGTGAAGAAAAGAGATTACAGATTAGGAGGTGCCGCCAATGTAGCTTTGAATATTCAAGCCTTGGGCGCAAAACCTGTTTTATGTGCGTTAGTTGGAGAAGATGACCCAGGGAATAAACTGCTAGAATGCCTTGATCAACAAAACATGAGCCGGGAAGGTATAGTAGTTAGTAAAAACAGGCCCACAACTATTAAAACAAGGATTATAGCCAGCCATCAGCATGTGGTGAGGGTAGATGATGAATCGGATCAGGAACTCGTAAAGGATGAAGAGCATGAATTGCTCAAACAAATTGAAATGCTGATTCCAAAATGCAATGCGATTATTTTTGAGGATTACGACAAGGGGGTAATCAACGCGAGCCTGATTGCAAAGACGGTAGCGATGGCCAACAAAAAGGGAATTCCAATCATCGTTGATCCGAAGAAAAGGAATTTTATGGCCTATAATGGAGTGACTTTATTTAAGCCTAATCTTAAGGAGCTCCGAGAAGGGTTGAAATTGGATATCGATGGAGGAGATCAGTCACAAGTTGAAAAGGCCGTTGGCATTTTAAGGAAGCAACTCAATGCTGGAGTCATGTTGACGCTCTCCGAGCGTGGTGTTTATATCGATTACAAATCCAGTAAACTGAAATTAGCTGCGCACACCAGAGAGATTGCCGATGTGTCTGGGGCTGGAGACACCGTAGTGAGCATCGCTGGTTTATGTGTAGCCCTTGACCTGGAACCCGGACTGATAGCAGCTTTATCTAATCTGGGTGGAGGCTTAGTTTGCGAGCATACTGGTGTAGTGCCGATTAATAAAGATGAGTTGATCAAAGAGGCGCAAAGACTACCTACTTAAAGCAATCTACTTCTAAAACCTTCAATTTTGTTTGCCAATTTGTTAAAAAACTTATTTCTTTCCTTTTCGGCTGAAGCACTTATTAAAACTGAGCTTTTCATTAAGTTATTAAGGTAGGTTTCTGTTTTGGCACAAAATGCTTGTTGTAATGTAGTAAGCAGGTTAAGTGAATTATAGTTTATGTAGACCACCAACTTTCCGCCCATCCGGCCAAAGACAGTATTGTCGGCTGTTATTATTTCATTTTCATACAATTTATAATGGGCACCGTCACCTTTTTTACCGGATGTTGCTTCTTCTTTTACCATGTTAATGAGGCTGAGGAGTTCCTCGCAGATTAAGACCGGCTGTTGTTTTTCTGAAAAAAATCCACATTCGCTATAATATTCAATTTGTTTTAGAGTGTCGTTAATTGCCTCATCGCCCCATATCTCCGTGCTGGGAACCTTGGAATAAAGACTCCACATGGTTGATCCGGTTGTTAATAAATCCTTGGAAATTACATCTGGATGATATAGTGATTCATCGTAAAGGGGATCTTTGATTACGGTCTTCATCCAAAAGAACATTTTAAATGAGGATAAGGCAGGAAGGCGGAAATAGTGAAAAATTGGAATATCCTTCGCTGCAATAATCATTTCTCGGTCACTGAATTGATCAATCATTTTTAGATTCTTAACTACTGACTTCATCCAGCGTTCGAGTGGATAGTTAACTGTAAGGGCACGATGATGAAAGAGCGCCATATTCGAAGAAGGAGAAAAAATTGCATCTAGGGAAACCCCGTATCGGTCATAAAGTACCTTTGCTTCGTCCAGCGAAAGGACTGTGTCACCTCTTATTCTCCTGTAAGCGCTGTCCCTGCTAATATTCAGAATTTCGGCTAATTCATCAGCTAGGGCAATATTTTTAGGAATGCGATTACGAATCTGTTCAAGAAAGACAGATTGGGCATTTTCTGCTTTATAGGGTTTTCTCAAAATGACTAATAGTAAAGCTTTCCTAATTTAGAAACTGCTCACCGCATTTGCAATAAATGCAACTAACCGCTAGCTCCGCCTGACATTTTGCGCAAACCGCAAATAATTTCTTTGAGGCAGTTAATGATTGAAATACAAACACCGACCTCTCACTTTACTTTTATGTGTACGAACGAAAAATTAGCAAGCAAGTACTAAATGCTATGAAAAAACTAGTGTTGATTTTTATTACGGAACCTACTAAATGAATATAATAACTACTTTCATGCTTATCAATATGCAAGCCGTGGGTCTTTTAATCCTCACGGGAATTAGCGGCAATTCACAAAGTGTTCAAAGAGATTCAGTTGCATTTTGTGAAGCCGAAAGTTTTTTGAGTAAAAACCCAAATCATATTGAAGTATTACTTCTGGCAAGCAAATTAGGATCCAGTCTTGCGGGCAACTCACCGAATGGCGCACTCAAAACTCAATATATTGTTCGGGCAACCACCTATGCGGAGCGTTCAATTATACTAAAATCTACTTCAAAAGAAGCTCATCTTAATTACATTATTGCAATTGGCTTGCAATCTGCAAACGCCAAAAGCCCAACGGAAAAACTAAAACATGCCTCCATTATTAAAAGAGAAGCCGACTTCCTTTTGTCTTTAGATTCCTCGTACGCACCCGCGTATTTTATAATAGGCAAGTGGCACTTGTCTCTGGCATCTCTCTCCTGGCTGGAAAAAACAGCATGTGATTTTCTATTTGGTGGAATGCCAGAAGATGTATCACTGGAAAATGCAATGCAATATTTTGAAAAGGCAATTCAACTTCAGCCTGATTGTATTTTATATCACTACAACAAAGCGCTAACCTTAAAGAAACTGGGGCGTACCAAGGAAGCAATCGTGGTTTCAAAATTCAGCTTGCAACTTCCAATCCGAGATGCTAACGATCGTATAAGAAGAGAAAATTGCGCGGAACTACTTAAGGAACTATTACAATAACCCGATAAATATGAGAATTTTTATTACAGGCGCAACAGGTTATATAGGTCAAAGACTAATGGATACTCTTATTCAGAAAGGATATGAGGTTAATGCTTTAGTCCGGACAGTACCAACTGCCCCGCTATTTAAACACCCTAAACTTAAATTTTTTGAAGGGGATTTGTTAGATAAAATATCTCTCAAAAAAGCGATGGAAGGATGTGACCAGGTTTATCATTTGGCAGCCTACGCGAGGCCATGGGCCAAAAACCCAAAAACCTACTTTGAAGTTAATGTTCAGGGGACAGTTAACATATTGGAAGCAGCCCACTTGGTCGGAATTAAGAAACTAGTATACAGTTCATCTTGTGCCGTATTAGGTAAAAGTAATGGCCATCCAATTACAGAAGCTAATGTTCGTGATATCGATTTCTTTACAGAGTACGAAAGTTCGAAGCACATCGCTGAAAATTATGTTCGTGATTATTCGAGGGATGGTCTTGCTACAGTAATCGTTTCACCATCAAAAGTGTATGGCCCTGGATTATGGACTGAAAGCAATGCTGTTTCCCATTTGATGAAGTTGTACATCAACGGCGATTGGCATGTCATTCCGGGTGATGGTAAATCACTTGGATGTTTTTGCTATATAGACGATGTAGTAAGAGGTCATTTACTCGCTATGGATCATGGTCGCCCCGCAGAGAAGTATATTTTGGGCGGCGAGAACCTTCCACTAAATGAATTTTTTCAAATACTCCGGACGCAATCTAAAAAGAACCATAGACTCTTTCATCTTCCACTCTGGTTGATGATGCTCTTTGGATGGAAAGAGGAAGTTGGCGCATCCTTTTTTGGGAGGGATCCAATTATTACAAGAAAATGGATTATTAGATATAATCATGATTTGGCTTGCTCTTGCGAAAAAGCAGTTAGGGAATTAGGTTATAAAATCACTCCAATTTCAAAGGGTATCAACACGACATTAGAGTGGATCAAAGATGAAAAATATTGAATTTATGAACTCGATCAATCCTCAGTATTCATCCCTTATTCTATGGGTGTTTATAGCACTTGGTGTCAATTCAGCATTGAACGGATGGATGATACATAGTGAAAAGGGAAGGTACTTTCATTATGTTGTGCTATTTCGTGTGTTAGGCTCTATAACATTGATGATTCCTTGCATTTTCTTTTTGAATTTGAATTACGTGATCATTAAGGAGAATCAAATTATTATAACAATTTTCATTTCTTTGGTTTTGTCTCTGCTTTGTATTTTCTTCAATGCAAGAAGAAAGCGATCTTCTAAGGACAGGAATAACTATGCCTATCTTTTTCATGATTCATCTAATTTGAATTTCAGTTTCTATGAAATCATCACTTGGATAATTTACTTGTTGCCTTATGAACTTCTTTTGCGTGGCTTGTTATTACCCCATTATCTGATCAGATATAATTTGATCATCGCAGTGTTGGTCAACAGTGGCTTATACGCATTTTCACATATTCAACAAGGTAAGCGCGAAGCGACGGGTGCTTTCATTTTTGGATTAATACTTTGTTTGCTCACCTTAATAAGTGGAAATTTTTGGAGTGCCTTTCTTATTCATCTTGTATTAGCACTTTCAAATAGTTTTATCACACGGGGGAATGGTCAATTAAATGAAATAAAAATATAATTTATGGATAAGTATTATGCAGTAGTTACTGGAGCCAGCTCTGGGATTGGGAAGGCAATTTCGTATGAATTAGCCTCAAAAAAAATTAATTTAGTTCTGGTGGCACTGCCCAAAACAGGACTGTCAAGGATTGTAAATCAAATTTCAAACGATTATAAAGTTGATGTAAAATCCTTTGAAATTGATCTCACAGAAGATAATGCTGTATATAGATTTCATCAATGGTGTGACAAAAATGAGCTAACCATCAATATGCTAATTAACAATGCGGGCCTTGGGACTCATCAAGAATTTGAAAGAACTTCAGTTTCGGATTTGGAAACAATGCTTAAGTTGAACAATCAGGCGGTAGTAATGCTTGCTTACTATTTCCTCCCAGATCTTAAATTAAACCAGCCCGGAAATATATTAAACGTGGGAAGTCTCGCATCGTTTATGAATATTCCAGGAAAGGCAGTGTACGCTGCTTCAAAAAGTTTTATTTATTCATTTTCACTTTCACTTAGAATGGAATTGAAACGCTATAAAATTAATGTAAGCTGTCTCTGTCCTGGAGGAACTGTTACGAGCCCTCGCGTATTAGAAAATATAAGCAAAACAAAGTTTGCGGGAAAGTCCATATTGCAGCTTCCTGACACCGTTGCTAAGGAGGCGGTACGGCAAATGCTTTTGGGTAAAAGACTCATTATTCCTGGATGGCATAATAAATTGCTTTACAAACTTTGGGCTTTACTGCCTATACAATTAATTGATATAATTTTGTCCTTCCTTTTTTTTAAACAGGAAGAGAGTAAACCTTTTAGGTCAAGGCAATCGGCAATTGCTTTTCGGGCAATTGCGTTAGCATAGATAGCTCAGATATATCAAAAAGTATAAGGGAGAAATTCTTAGACTTACACCTAATTGTTTTTAAACTGCTTGTCTAGTGAGATGTTCTTTTCAAGGTCTTGAATAATCTTTTTATCAAGCGGACTCTCTTTAATGACATTGTAGTTGTCCCAAAACTTCTTGTTGTAAGGTAGATCCTGATATTGAAGACCGTAGTTTTTCATTTTTTCTGTTGTACTAATGTATTCATCTGTTTCTGGATGTACGTTGTTGATTAAAAGCTGTTGGTGCAGTTGGGTTTCAAATTTTACTTCGTTTGTTTTATTGTCATACCAATTAACTTTTGAATCAAGCGTAATATAATTGAGAAATAGTTTGCCTTCGTAGGATTTGAAATCTATTACTCTTCTTAAGTTCACAAACTTACTTACCAGCCCTCTTCTTTTTTTGATTACTTCCTGATCGTTATTTTCATACTCCAGGCGGATAAGGCCATAAGTAGTTTTATCAACATAGATGATAAGATGGTAATCGTATTTTTGAGAAATCACATAAACCTGGTGACCGTTGTAGTATGAATCCTTCTCCCTGATCATTCCCTCAAAGAATATTTCTTCTTCGGGAAACTGCCGATATCTTATATTATTGTGTAGGAGAATATCTTCAAGTAGATTTCCCTCATCGAAATAAGCAGTAAACTTATTTTCATAGCCCAAGCTTCTTCGCACTTCCTGAAGAGCTACCCGCTCACGTAGTTTAAACTTGTTTCTGGGTGCTCTGTAATCTTCGTCAAATATCTTGACGGCGGCCTCCAATAGCGAAACATAAGTTCCGCCTACTTCTTTGATATCACGATAGAAGCCGTCCAGGAGGAACGGTTTCATAGGATAATTCTGTTCAATTCGCCCGAGGGCAATACTTAAGATATCACCACCCAGTAAAGAGTCCGATACGACTACTTCGTTCAAAAATTGGGTGGATTTCACTAATCCTATCGAGGGTTGGTCACCGGAAATTGTCCAGGCCGGTGCTTCGTACGATTGGTAGCCAAGCATATTGACAACGAGGATATCATTTCTAAAGGCAGCCGGAATATGAAAATCAAATTCGCCTTGCAGGTTGGTAATGGTACCGATTGACTTGTTTTTTAATCCAACCGAAGCAAAGGAAAGCGGATCTTTAGTCTCCTGGTCTACCACCCTGGCACTAATCGTGATTGTTTGTGCTTCTAGCGAAAGTGAGAAAAAAATGAAACACCCAATGGGTAATACCCATTTTCTTATTACTGATTCATTCATTAATACAAAGGTATAAACAATCCGACAGCCAAAAGAGTACGATTATCGACCAAAAAGTCGTTTTGGCTTGATAAAATCGAACTTGATCGCCTTTCTTTCCAAATCATTAATTTTAGGATACAAAATATTCAGACTTTGAAACTAATTGATAACATACCCAAGGTATGGAGAAGGGCATATCTTTTCATTTGCCTGTGGTACGCTATCAATTTTATCATTAGCGTAATTTTCGAATGGAAATTTGTTAATCCGGCTCCTTACGTTTTTTGGAATGCACTCTTTCTTTATGAAGCACTTTGTGTTTCTATCATTCTCATATTCTTCTGGTCGCACTGGCTATCGAAATTCAAGCCTTCAATTCAAATAGGCGCACATGTATTTGGCATCTTCATGTTCTTTTTGATCATGGGTACTCTTTCCTATTACTTTACCGACTATCTCGATGGGCTTGTATATTTTGATCATTGGAAGGAATACATGTTGGAACTCATGAGTTGGGATGCATTGCGTTTTTACGATCAATATATAATTACAGTAGGTGTGTATTATGTAATCAGGTATTTTCAAGGTTTACAAAAACAGGAACAGGAGAAGAGCGAACTGGCTATTAAAAACAAAGAGATGCAAATCTCTTTGTTAAAATCTCAAATTAATCCGCACTTCTTGTTCAATACGCTCAATTCAATCAGCACGCTAATGCACACCAGCAAAGAAAAGGCGCGCAGGCTGATAACGCAACTATCAGATATTTTCAGGTATGCGTTGGATTCCCATAGCGATGAAATGGTAAAGCTGCTTCACGAAATAAATTTCATCGAAAATTATATTCAAATTCAGCAGGTTCGTTTTGGTGATCGCCTTAAGTTTAAAACAGATATCGATTCTGACTGCCTCAGTATTGAAATTCCGCCCATGATATTGCAGCCCCTAGTCGAGAATTCCGTAAAATATGGGATAGCCCCCAAGGAGGAAGGGGGCACTATTTACTTAACGGTCAGGCGGTCTGGCAAAATTATTTTCTTTGAAGTAAGAGATGATGGGCTGGGTACCAAGGCAAAGAAAATAATGGATGGCAGCTCAACAGGAGTAGGCATGGCCAACACTGACCAACGATTGAAGAGCTATTATGGTCCGCAATCAGGTTTAAGAATAAGATCAAATGAAAAAGGTTATGCTGTCAGCTTCTTCATAGAAGAAAAAGAGAGAAAAGAAAAAACAAAACTTAAAGAAGTGCTTGAATTTGAAAAGCAAGCTGTTTAAAAATAGCTTATTAGAAAAAATATGAATACAACTTGTATAATAATTGATGATGAAAAACTCGCCCGAGAACTACTTACAGAGTTTCTGGAGGCCTTTCCGAAAATTGAGATCGTGGGAGAATGCGAAAAAGGGAAAGATGCAGTAGAAGCTATTGATGCCCTTAAGCCAGACATAATTTTTCTGGATGTACAAATGCCAGGTATGAATGGTTTTGAGGTGCTGGAGAAAATTGAGCACGATCCTTATGTGATTTTCACTACGGCTTATGATCAATATGCCATCAAGGCTTTTGAAAAGAACGCGGTAGATTATATATTAAAACCATTGGACGAAGAGCGATTTGGATTGGCGGTAAATAGAGCGCTGACCCGAAAAAAATTGGAACAAAGTAATATTGAGGATCTTCTTAAGGGAATAAGAGGAGAAAAAAAGGATAGTTATGACTCTCACATCTTTGTTCAAAAATCAGAGAAACTTTTCAATTTGCCGGTTGAAGAAATTATTTATCTGGAGGCCTCAGGAGATTATACGATTATTACTACCAAGGCCGATCAATTTGTAAGCTCTTCAGGAATTGGCAAGCTGGAAGAAATTATGAATCCGGATATGTTCATCCGGGTGCACAGATCCACCATTATCAACCTTACTTTTCTAAAGGAAATTGAAAGACATTTCAATGGGGGGATGATTGTGAAAATGCAAAACGGTAAAAGTTTCCCTGTCAGCCGTACCTACGCAAAAGTGATTAGGAAAAAGGTGGTTTAACTCTAGTTATTGGCAGGTTCCAGCCAATTATATTTAATCAATTGGCTAGAGATGAATTCAGTAAAATCCTCTACATCTCTGGGTGTGTTGCACAGAATTAAAAATAGGATTTTTTTGTCAGGTATGGTTACGTAGTTGCAAAGGAAACCACCCTGACTTCCGGTGTGTCCCACTGTTTGCAGTCCATCATTTGTTTGACCGATGAACCATGACCATCCAATAGAAGGCGGAACTACGTCATTCCAATTAGGCCAATCGGTGATGGTTCTTGAGCGCACTATTTCTGCTTCATTGAGAAAGATGGCGCCCCTTAAACTTTGTTCATATTTGGCCAATTCTTCAACTGAACTCCATACGCCTCCATTTCCAGCGGCAGCAAATGTGGGCTCCTCTCCATAATCCTTCTCTATCCACTTGCCATTTCGTTTCAGGTAGGCATGAGCAACACCGGATTCTGGATGCGAACCATCCGTGATGGTGCTCGTTTTCATTCCTGCCGGATCAAAAATATTTTGTTTTACAAACTGTTGCCATTTCATCCTGCTCACCTTTTCAACGATCAGCGCGAGTCCATTGAAGGCGGGATTGGAATATTCGTATCGAGTGCCTGGTTCGAAAACCAAGGAATCTGTTTGGGTTACCGGATACCAATTCTCTGCATCCTTGGCGGTAAGATAGAACACAGAGTCAAGTCTGGTTTGACGGATGTCGGGTAGGCCTGAAGTGTGGGTTAGCAGATGCTTTATTTTTACTTTTTTAGCAATCTGCTTGTCTTTAAAATCCGGAAAGTACTTCTCCATGGAGTCTTCAATAGATAATTTACTCTGACTTTGCAAAATCAAAATCGCATTGGCAACAAAAGTTTTGGAAATAGAGCCAAGATTAAACAAGGTTTGCGAGTTAATTTTTGCTTGAGTAGACAGATTGGCAATTCCATAACCCCGACTAAAGATGATGTGATCACCTTTCATAATCAGTATGGCCCCACCTGGTTCATCGGTTGGAAAAGACTTCATAAAAAGTGAATCCAGGGATGATGTGAAGCCATCCATTTTTTCAGGATTCGTGCAACTGAAAAGGCAACAGATGAGTAAAAAAAGGGTAGTTAGTAATTTCATTATACGAATTTAGAATATAAAAAGCATAAAAAACCGCCCAGTATCGCGGGCGGTTTTGAAATGGATTGAGCCAACTTAGTTACCAACCTCATGTCTCCAGCTCTTTCCATTCTTATTGGTAATCACAACTACCTTGTCACACTTGCCATCGCCATAGTCAACGGTAATCTCGCGGTTGCCATGCTTGATTAGTTTAATTCCTGCTACAGGCATATATATTCCTTGCTCTCTGCACTCTCGTGTATAAACCAATGGCTCCAATATTGCGATGTGGTACCCACGTCCATTGCGATGATTTCCTTCCGCAGTTCCGTACACAATCAATCGATCCAATATATTGCTGTCATTTCTATGACGTTCTCGTACATGGTGTACCCTTCGTCTGGCCACATTTCCATTGGGCCATGTAATTACACCATTTTCCATATCTACTTTGAATACTAACACACCAGAGCCTGGTTCCGAGATATTGTTTACGGTGCGCAATCCTTCAATGGATATATCATTGATTGAGTAGTCTACGTACTCCATGCTCCAAAATGAGCCTGGTTCATTTCTTCTACCTGAGTATTCAATTACAATTTTTCCTTTGCGCACATTGCCTCTGGGACCGGCACATCCCTCACCAAAATCGATCACTATTGTGCCTGATTCTTCCGTTCCGGTCCTTGTAATTTCTGCACATGCCAACCTCGTGTCGGCCTCTTCTGCAACTTTCCCTTCGCTTGAACTCGTTTCGCTTTCTAATACAGACGATGCAAAATCATCGGAGTCTTCCAAAATGAAGTCATCATCATTGTCTAGAAGTACACTTTCCTGGTCCTCCAGCGTGGTATCTATTCCTATTTTTTCTTCATTACAAGAAGTTAGAATTAGCGCAACCAGAGCCACGGTTATGGCTAGCATTTTCCATACTGCCGCATTCTTTTCCTTCACCATCAAATTCATTGTCTTCATCTTTACTAAGTTTAGTTTGGCTCTTAGACCTAGTTCGCTAAAGAGGGTTTAATGTGGACGAGAAAAGATTTTAAAACAGGAAAATCAGTGATTGAGTCCAATTTCATCAAGAATAAGTAAACCTTGCTTGGTCTTGTCAAAGCTGAACCTTATCTCCTTTATATTGAGTAGATGCTCGCTGGCAGATTTGAATGATTGAATTGGAATCTCAAAAAATTCCGGAGTTGGCTCCCATTCATCACCATAGTCTTCCTGATTGAGTCCTTTTAATTTTACATATTGGATTTTGAGTCTGGGTGTCAACCTTTTTATATCAATGATATCGAGTGAAGCTTTATTTCCAGCGCTGTCTAAGAGTTGAATACTGAAATTGAGCGCAAGCGTGTCGCTTTTTTCCATCTTAGACTTTTCTTCTTTTTTTGTTTTTAGTTCTCCCTCATTGCCCTCGGCCATTGAAATCAATAAGGCAAGCGTAGAGTCAATTTTTATATTCGACTCAAACTTTATGCTGTAGGTTGGTTTTGATTTGGTTGAATCCTTTTTCCATCCAATTACTGCTGCGTTATTGCCTTGGGTGTCTTTATCTCGAAACCTAAGTTCTGTTTCTCTCCAAATCTTCAGGTCAGTCCCTATGGTAGTGCTGCCTTTGATGTTTCCGGTTGTTATATCAATATCTTCTTCATAATTAATAAGTGTTTTAGAATTGGAATCTTTATAAGTATTGATAAGAATTTTATTGGGCAGCCAATCGGCAATTGATTGAGCGTTTTTAAATAAGGAATTGTAATTATTGTTGTTATGAAAAACAGCCTCAACAAATGCGGCAATGTAAACTTTGGCAATCTGCTGTTGTTCCTCCATGGATATTTGTGGAGCAGTATTGAGGAGCCATTTAAATGGAGCGCCTCCATCATATTTGCCCCAACTACTGTTGAATTGACCGTGATTGGCGCCATGTATATATAATCCAGTCTTGAAATAAAATGAGCTGTCAGAAAATAAAATGCGTTGATATTGTCTTTGGCCGAAGAAACTCGCCTCATCACTGTCATAAGACCCTTGAAGCGTGAGGTAGTTGATGTTTTCAAGGTTTATTCTGCGGTCATAACGCTTATCCGTTGGGGCAATAGCGATAACTCCTTTGATTCCATAGTTGAAATTGAATTTTACATTTGCATTATCAGGAAAAAATTTCAGATTGTTGAAATGGGCAGCAATTGGAGCAGCTTCACCTCCTCGCGAATGTCCTGTAAGTATGATATTGTCCAGATCTGCTTTTTGATATAATTCATGCGCCTTATCGTTATTCCAGATTTTCCATTGTTCCAGATGCTTTAGCAGCAACCATCCTCGTACGGGCATTTCTTTTCCTCTAAAGTCACCTGACCAGGTGCCATTGACGAAATTTTCATCTATTGAAACAGTGATAAAGCCACGACTCGCAAGCAACTCGCCCAGATAGGCGTAGCCTAGATCAGAATAGTCTTCCATGCCATGGTTGCCATGAACAATTAAAATTATCGGAAACTTGCCATCTCCTTTTGGCATCCACACACGACCATTCAGTGGAAATTCTTTGCTCCCAAATCCCCAATATCTTTCCCTCCATTTGGCCTTTGAATCTTTCCATTCTGGAATCAGTAGAGAAGCATCTACCGTATGACTTGGATATCTGACTTCTTTGGCAAATTCAGGCCGTTGCCTGTCAGTGCCACTTCCGTAGGTGAAGAACTCGTAGTCGTATGGTCCTTTCTCTCCTGGATTTGAAATACCTTGAGCGGAAAGGAGTTTTGTGGGCGTTTGTTCAAATAAGACTGGATTGGTGTCAGACCCCTCATTAGCAAGGAAATAAATTTCAAATACGATTACTGAAAGACCTACGATGAATGCTGTGGCGGGAATGATTTTATTTTTTGTAACATTCTTTATGAGGAGCCAACCTGATCCAAAAAGAAGTGCGCAGGCCACGATGGTTGCTGCAAAACCATAATAAAAAACTTCTGTAGGCAGGCCAAAGCGAATGTAGCGAGCCAATATGACGGTGGCTGTGGCGCCAAAGAATATTGCAAAAACAAAAGATGAGATTTTGCAAATCCATGTGTGAATGATAGTTCCTGCAATTCGGAAAAGCCAGAATGCAATTATTCCAATAGTCAGCGTAATTAGCGCTGTAAGCCAGGAAGGTATGCCTACCTGAAAAAAGGCACCCGACATAGTCATTACCAATAGACTCAGAAAAGCAAGCCCATAAAAGGCGCCTTTCCAAAAAACGGTGAAAGGTGTTTCTTCACTTTCAGGAATACTAATTAACTTATTAAGTCGGCTAATGATGGAACTCATATCCTACGATTATTTCTATCCAAGATAGGTATTGGATTTTGGACTGCCGGGTTGAAACTCCATCAGCGGGATAAATTTAGTTTAGTGCATTAGTCGCTTTCAAAAGTGATGATGTTGGATGACTTTTTTTGTGCAAGGATATTAATGCCTGCTTGCTTAAGCTGAAGAATTCGAGGATAACCGCCTGTGGTTTGACAATCTTGCATTAACACAATGAGTTGCCCTGATGGGGTAAGCTGAACAGTGCCCGGTAGTACGGATGAAGTTAGCATATTATAATCAGTTGGGTAGGTGAGCGGAGTGCCTTCCAGCCGATAGCCCATTCTATTGTTATCTTTTGTTATTGTAAAACTAGATTTGAATATGGACTTCTTGTCCTGATCGTTTAACACATCAAATTCGGGACCTAAGCTGCATCTGATTTTGGAAGAAGTAAAAAGTAAATTATCAAGTCTAACTGTGGAGTAGTATTTCTCAATTGACTGGTAGGCCTTGATTGGAAGTCGATCACCTTTTCTAATGGTCGAATGTGCAGAAACTGGACTGAAATAGGAATGACTACCCATTATTTTTTCAGTTTGAAATCCCCCTTTCACAGCCAGGTAACATCTTGCGCCAAAATGGAGCAAACCAAAGGAAAGTGTGTCATCTGCAGCGATATTAATTATCTTATTGCTAGAAATGGATTCGTCATTCAACCTGGGTGAAATGTCTGCGCCTGTTATGCAGATTTGTGTTGACACTGAAAACAAAAGTTTCGGGCCATGCAAAGTGATTTCCATTACAGCAGCCTCAGGTGAATTGTTTACCAAATGATTGGCAAGTTTAGCGCTTTTTTTGTCCATGGTTCCAGATGGAGGAACACCATATTTACGATAGCCTATCCTGCCGCTATCCTGAATGCTCGAGTAAAGACCTGGCGATAATACCTCTACGTATCCTTTCATTCACTTTCAGATTCAATCTCAAACTTACCTGCTTCAACCTCCTCCTTTATCTTTTGATGAGCCATGCTATCTATCGCATAGAATTTGAGGTAATCTCCGGCTTTTGAAAAGCAAGGTGGATCCTGTGCTGGATTAAAAAATTCTAAAGGGCTATTGCCAATGATGTTCCAACCTCCGGGACTTTCGGCGGGATAGATACCAGTTTGTTGACCCCCAATGGCGACGGCCCCTTTTATGATCTGTAGCCTTGGCGATGATTTGCGCGGGATTACCAGTGTGGTTGGTAATCCACCCAGATAAAGAAATCCAGGGAGAAATCCTGTGAAGTAAACCAGGTACCTGGGCCCCGTGTGCATGTCAATGATATCTTTAACTGAACACTTTTTTTCATTTGCAATTTCTTTCAGGTCAATTCCAAACCCCTCATCGTAACAAACAGGTATCTTCCATGTCTTTTTCTTTGTTTGCTTTTGAGTTATTCCCAAACTATGAATTTGTGATACTCTTTCCTTTAAGACCATAATAGAAATGGCCTCTTCTTTAAAAATTATGGTCAGGGAGTTATAGGCGTTGACAGTCTCAGTTATGACATCTCCAAGTTCGGACTCAATTGATGCCTGAAGAGAAATAATTTCATCAAGAATAGATGGATCAATTTTGTTGGGCCACTCAATGAGAAGGGCATAGGCCCCAAGTGGTTTGTAATTGAGGGTAAAATGATTCAAGCTATTCGATTCTAATTTTCGCGTCTATAAGTTTTTGATTCAGCATTGAAACAATTTCAACAGCATGTGGATTGTCTCCATGTACACATAATGTACCCGGCTCAATAGACGCCATCTTCCCGTTTATGGTTTTTACTTTCTTCTCCTCAATCATTCTTATCACGTGATCCCAGATTTGATCCGGGTCTAACAAAACGGCATCGTTTAATTTTCTTGAAACCAGGGTCAGGTTATCGTTATAGTTTCGATCGGCAAAAACTTCATACTTGATAGGGATATTTCTTTCCACGGCTTGTGAAGCAATAATGGAATGATTGGGGACGTATAGAATATAGTGTTCATCAAATCCTTCCATGGCATCCAGGATTGCTTCTGCCGTACTGTCATTTACGGCAGCCATGTTATACAGCGCACCATGAGGTTTTACATGATTTAATCTTCCACCAGCTTCTTCCACCAGCGTTTTCAGCCGTACAATTTGTTCTATAATTATCGTGGTAAGTTCATTGTTAGACATATTCATTTTCACGCGCCCAAAGTTTTTGCGATCAGGGAAGGATGGGTGCGCTCCAATTTTTACATTGTTTTTCAACGCCAATCGAATGGTTTCTTTCATGGTGGTCTCATCACCCGCGTGGCCGCCACACGCAATGTTGCAGGAACTGATATAAGGCATGATAAGGGCATCATTGCCTGCACCTTCTCCCAAGTCACAATTGATATCGATGGATAAACCTTTGTCTGATTTGGTCTTGACCACTTGAATTATACTTTTTAAGCCCAATACAATTGAGATAATAAAGATGACTATCCCAATAGTATTTTGAAACTTAGTGTTACGGAATTTTCCTAAAACAGTCTCTTTATTCATGATCCATAGCAGAATGCCTACAATAATGGGTAAAGCAGCTCCATTTGCGATTTGGGCAAATTGAATGATCTGAATAGGATTGATACCTAATGAGGAAAACAGTACACCCAAGGACAGCACGAATATCCATACCATTCTGAATTTTCCACTCTTTAGATTCCCATTCCATCCCAAACATCCGTTGGCTACGTAAGCTGCTGCCAATGGCGCAGTAATGGCGGAGGTGATTCCCGCTGAGAATAATCCGATGCTCAAGAAATATTTGGCAAAACTTCCGAAAAGTGGTTCCAGCCCCCTGGCCAGATCTGCTGCGTTGCTTACCGTGCTAATATTGGCAGATGCGCCAGCAATGATGATGGCTATAGAGACCAATCCTCCGAAAGCGACTGAGACAATCGTATCTTTTTTGGCATAGGGCAAATCGCTGTGAGATTTCCACTTTTCTTTCACCAGCGAGGCATGAAGAAAAAGATTGTAGGGCACTACAGTGGTACCAATCAGGCCGACAATTGTTAATAAATTGTCTTCATTTACTTTAGGAACGAATACTCCTTTGATAATGGCCATGATATCTGGTTGGGTAATCATGGAGGTGACCAGAAATGCGATGCTCATTAAAATAACCAAAGCGACTAATACTTTTTCAAGTACTTTATAATTGCCGATGTAAAGAAGGATGAAGGCAATCCCGCCAATCAAAAGACTAAGATAGTTGCCGATTTCAGCGCGATCGAATATGGTTTCGAGGCCTATTCTTCCGCCACTGATATTCCCGGCCTCATAAATGGCATTTCCAATCACGATGGCAAATAGAATCAGCGCGACCACAAAATATTTAATGAACGGGTTACGAACCTGTTCTCTTATGATATCGGAAAGGCCTTTTTGAGTAACAATTCCCAGCCGGGAGGCCATTTCTTGGAGTACTATTGTGGCTATTATTGAGATGACCATGGCCCACAATAAATCGTATCCGAAACGAACACCAGCGATGGTGCAAACGGTGACCGTTCCTGGGCCAATAAAGGCGGCTGCGACCAGGGCGCCCGGGCCTGAATTCTTAAACCATTTGAACATACACCTTGTTTGAATAGATAAGATAGTATTTTACTAAACGCGAAAGGGAGTTCTTACTTTTTTGTTTTTTGGTAAATGTATTTGGCGATCTGGATGTCCTGGATGGCAACCCCTGTGAGGTCAGCAATTGTAATCTCTATATTGTTCTTTCTTGAAGGCCCTTTTGATATTAGGGTACCCAACTCAATAATCTGATTCTCTGTAATTATATTGTTTTGAATAGCATGAAATATATCACCATGATCTATGCACTGCGACTTACTATCGGCAACAATTATTGATGCCTTTCCAAATAGAGCAGCTTCAAGCTCTTGTTTGCCGGGAGTGTCTGCGCCCACTGCTGTAATATGTGTTCCGGGTTGAGTTTCGCTAGAAAAAAGTAGCGGGCTGGTAGCGGGCGTAGTAGTAACAATAAAATTGCAGCGTTGAGTCAACTCAGAAAGGTCAAGAGTTGCTGTGATGTTAAAATAAGATAAAGACGGGTCCTTTATATAATCATTAAGTTTTTCATCAGACCGACCCCAAACGATCACTTCTCTGCAATCCAAGATTGATTTTAGAAATTGAAGTTGAAGCCTTGCTTGGATGCCCGTTCCAACAATCCCTACAGTTGTTATTTTTTTAGGTGCAAGATGTTTCGCAACCACGGCTCCCGCCAATGCTGTTCGAATATCTGTTAAGTGACCTTCATCAAGTAATATGGAAAGTAGTTCACCGGTTTTCTGGCTGAAAACCAGCATCAATCCATTGCTGGAGCTCAATCCTATAATAGGATTTTCGTAAAACCCCGATGCTAATTTGACTACAAAGAAATCATCGTCCTTAATGTAACCATATTTAATGTGCAAATCCCCCGGTGGATTGGTAAAAGGTAGGTGCCCAACAGGAGGGACAATGACATTTCCTTCAGAATAACTGACGAAGCCGTCTTCAATGACTTGGATTAATTCTGAATCCAAACAGGTGGCCAGACATTTTTTAATTTGCGTTAAAGAAATAATATCAATCATCACAAACCACTTTTTTCAAAACTGCTTCACTGACATTACCACCGCAAATAATGGCTGCCACTTTTTTATTTATGAATTGGTCTTTGATTTTAAGAATGGAGGCCAAGGCAACCCCAGCTGATCCTTCAATCACCTGATGATGATGCTTGAGCACTAACCTCATGGCATTTAATATTTCTTCTTCAGCAACAAGTACGTAGTCATCAATCAATTGCTGGCATATTTCGAATGTGATTGAATCATGATCAATTCCTCCGGCAGTGCCATCCGAAAGTGTTGGCTTTTCAGGCACATCAATTACTTTGCCTGCTTTCACACACTTGTACATCACCGGTGCATTGGCTGGTAGGCACCCAATAATTTTGATTTCTGGGTTTACAGATTTAAGATAAGTAGCTATTCCAGCGATCAGGCCTCCACCACCAATGGAAACAAAAATAGCATCCAATTCAGGGAGTTGACGAAACAATTCCACTCCTATTGTTCCCTGACCTGCAATTACATCCTCGTCATTGTACGGAGAAACATAAACTTGATTAGTCTCACAGGCTAACTTACGTGCAAATGTCTCAGTGACCTCACCGCTTTCTCCATGAAATTCGATCCGAACGCCTCTTTGCTTGATAGCCTCCACTTTGGCCGGTGATGCTTTTGATGGAAGGTAGATGGTCCCTTTTTTATTTAATGCATTCAGCGCGTTGGCAACACCAAGTCCGTGGTTGCCTGTTGATGCGGTCACGATACCTCTATCGTCATTTTTGAGAGTCAGCATTTTATTCATCGATCCTCGCGCCTTAAAAGAACCAGTGATTTGATTATTTTCTAACTTAAGATAGACGTTGCACCCAGATAGTTTCGAAAGCGGATATGAAAACTCAAGAGGAGTCTCAAGGATGTATGGGCGAATGACCCTTTCCGCATTTAGAATTTTGTCTTTAAGTTTGTCCATATATCTGATTGTGGCTTGTCTTTATTTTCAAATTTAACCTACGCTAAGCACTGAAGTAACATTTTCTAGTTTTTATCACGATTAATTCATTTCAGACAACTATCTTATTATCCTAATAAAACCAACCTTAATGGAAAAATATACTAAAATACTTGGATTGATCTTCTTGATTTCTTGAGCCTTTTCATCGTGCAAGGATGATGAGAGTAAAGGTGCCTCCCTTATTGGGACATGGGAAGAGGTGAGCTTCGTTTCAAGCGGATGTATTGATCCGGCTGACAATGAAAGTTCTACCTGTACATCATCTTGTGAAAGAATTGTTGTCACAGCCAATACGATAACCATTGACACTGAAGCAATAAATTACACAGTTAGTGGAAATCAAATAACACTTAGTCAGACATTTGGAAGTGCTACAATTACATTTACTGTTACATTCGTTGTGACAGAGACATCTCTGACAATCACTCAACAGGATGATGCCTCAGATGGAGGATGCAAAAATGTATCAGTATATAAGAGGGTGTAGTAAAATTACTAAAAATGGTCGCGGTAGTTAGCCGCGACCTTTTTGTTGCAGAAAAACTTGAATACTAAAATAATTACATGTAAAATCCCTCCCAGAGGCCTTCAAAAAAGTGCCGGGCATTGATACCTAAGTCTCGGGTTTTATAGCCACCCTCCTGAACGATAAGAGTTGGCAGATTCAATTTCGCCAACATTTTTCCATTTTCCACAAAGTCTTCCGAAGACAATACCCATGTTCCTGTAGGATCTCCCTGCGCTGTGTCCAGGCCCAACGCGATGACAAGAAAGGTGGGATTGAATTCTTTAATTTCATTTATAGCCAGGTTAAGCGCCTTGCGATAATTTTTTCCATCGGTACCCTTTTTTAAAGGAATGTTTAAGTTGTAACCTTCTCCCTTTTCAGTACCTCGTTCATCAGCAAATCCGGTGAAGTTAGGATAGGCATACAACGGATCTCCGTGAATAGAGATGGTATACACGTCATCTCTCTTATAAAAGATATTTTGCTGTCCGTTGCCATGATGATAATCGATATCTAAAATAACGACTCTCCCTTTTTTACTCAGGTAGTTTGCAGCAACTGCATTGGAGTTAAGATAGCAAAATCCGCCAAAGTATTTGTGTTCAGCGTGGTGTCCTGGTGGACGGACCAATGCATATGCCATCTGTCGGCCATCCAGTACCTGATCAGCAGCTGTAAGCGCACAGTTAACAGCTGCCCGAGATGCTTTATAGGCATTGGCATGCAAAGGAGTAGTGCTGTCAATGCAATAGTATCCGATCTGATGCTCCGGGCGTAGTGGAATTCGGTTAGGAAAACGCTTTGGAAAAATCTCGGGGTAAAGGATTGTGTCGTCTTTGGCTGAAGCGCAAACCCTTTTCAAGAACTCCACAAACTCAGGATAATGAACCTCAGTCACCCATCTGTCTGGGTAATTTTTTGCCGTGGCCTTTTCAAAAATCTTAACTTTTTCAAGCTCCTTAAGAATGGATTTTATTCTGACCGGAGACTCCACGTAACCCTTATCTCGTATGTGGTGAATAATGTGTCCTTCGTTGATAACCAATCCAATTTTTTTATCAGAAGGAACTATCTTTTTTATTTCAATATATTTCTCTTTAGCTGCATATTTTGTTGAACGGAGCATGAGGGTATCTCCTTTAATGGAGTTAACTACCTCTTTAATATATTCGGGCGAGCACTTGGATGAATATTTGTTTTCAAGTATGGCCTTGATTACTTTTTTACCGTCAGCGGCCCTGAGTTCGGCTTTTTCTCCAGGGGCCTCGAATACCAAATGAAACACAGATTTATCTTTTCTGGGCATTTCGTACTTGGTGCCCATGATGGGTTTGGCACCATAACGTTCATAAAATCTAAGCCTGGCTATATTCTGTTTCCGCTCTTTTTCATCAGCACAGAATTCTTTATCGTCTGGCAGGCAATCAAAAAATATCCCAATTGCATTGGCAGTAGCTGCTTCTTCCCTTAATCTTTCATACAAAGCGCCACCAATTCCCCCGCCAATTCTGTTTTGATGAGTTGCTATATAATCGAGGTAGAAGAAATTGGCTTTTGGAAAGTAGGAGGCAATAATCAATCCCAATACATTCTTATTGCGAGCTTCAGCTACTAGAATTACATACCGGAAATTAATAGCCAGCGGATTTTTGGCAGCAATAAATATTTCTTCAGCTTCAGCCGCATTGAGAAATGGAAATTGGGCTACGAGTATTTCCTTGCATTGAGCAAGTGCATATTGATTGGCTGGATTGTTGTGATCATAAATTCTACGGATGGCGATCATGCTGAAGATGCGCTAAATGTGCAGTGATAAACAATGTATGATACCCTCTTATTTTTTATTCTTGAGATCTGGAAGAATAAAATTATCAAGAGGACTCGGCAGTTTCATCGTAGTTTCGATATCTTCGGTGGTGCGGGGCGCGTAGCTCGACAAGTGTTCCTGGCCGGTAGCTGTTACCCTGTAATCGTCTTCAATACGCACTGCGATTCCCCACCAGCGCGGATCGCACTTGCTATTTTCAGGAATATAAATACCAGGCTCGATGGTAAACGTCATGTTTTCCTGAAGTGCATCTCTCAGCCCCTTGTCGTGCACGTCCAGCCCGATATGATGACAACAGCCATGTGGATAGTATAAATGATCTTCATCTATAGACTGAATTATTCCTAAATCCTTTAATCCTTGATTTACCACCTTTTTGGTCACCTCGTTGAGCTGGGTAAAGCTCACACCAGGCTTAACGAGTTTCATTGCTGCTTCTTGTGCATTTAATACGATGTCGTATATGGCTTTTTGATCAACTGAAAATTTACCGCTGATAGGGATGGTACGAGTAATGTCTGCTGTATAGCCATGATACTCTGCCCCCAAATCCATTAGTATCATCTCTTTGGATGACACTTCGGGTTTATAATTTTCGATGTAGTGCAGAATGCATCCATTATGACCGGCGCCTACAATTGAGGGATATCCTAAATCTTCGACTTGATATTTTTTGAACACAAACTCGTGGATTCCCTGTATTTCTCTTTCTGACATGCCGGGCTTCAATGCTTTCATCACTTCAATTTGTCCCTGGCAAGAAACCAAAACTGCCTTTCGAATCATCTCTAATTCTTCTTTAGTCTTGACGCCCCTAAGTTGTTTCATGTAGCCATCAAGGGCTGTCATGTTGAGATTGTTTTTGCTTTGCTCACGGGACACAGTGAGTTGATCTTTAGCCGGATATTTTACCTTAGCCTTGAATTCTTCTATCAGGCTATATAAATCGGAAGAGTCTGCCGGGTTATCCCTGACATCATTGGCAAAATCATAAAACAGGATTTGATCAAATTTCGAGAAGTCGAGATTGTATTTTTTGAATTCGGAGTTATTAAATGCTTGATCCAACCCAAGTTTTTCTTTTACCCCCTGACTACCCAGCCTGCGTCCATTCCAAAGTTCTTGCATCATATCTCGTGGCTGAACAAAAATGATTTCATTATAGGATTTTCCATTGGATGCAGTCTGATTCTCTTTAAAGAGTAACAAAATGGCATCTGGCTCAGTGTATCCGGTTAAATAATAAAAGTTTGGATCCTGGTGATAGATAAAGTCTACGTCATTGGCCCGATTACGCACAGGATTGGCAAAGAAAACAGCTGCAGAATTGGCTGGTAATTTTTCTCTTAATTTTTGCCTGCGCTCATTGTGAAAACCCTTGGAAAGGAAATCTGATGGAAGATCTTGTGCCACGGAATGGAAGCCCAATGCTAGAATAACAAATACTATTAAATAAGGTGTTGAATTAGTTTTTTTCATAAATCAAATAAAATCAAATGATAATAGACCTCCTATTTAATTGTAGATAATCGGACAGCCAGTTCAGCCTTTGGTCAATTCATCTAGTTGAAAATCATTTCCAGTTCCGAATTTGAGAATGTCTTTTAGGAGATATCGCTCCAGCGTGTGAAGATCCTTCACTTTAAAATCGCCATTGGCCAAGATTGATTCAATAATGAATTCATATTTATCTCCGTAATTGACCAGGCAATATCTTTTACCCACTCGTAAAACATCAAAAGAAAGTCCGGCCATTACAAATCTTCTTCTCTTTCCAACATTAAAATGGAAGCCTGTGGAACAATAAAGTATTTTTCACTTTCATAGATAACCTCTACCGCACCTTTCTGTAAAAAAATAGCCAGGTCGCCCTCTTGAGCCTGTAACGGTAGATACTTCACCAATTCCTCCTTTCCTTTCCACATTTCCTCTTCATCTGCTGGCGAGGGGATAGGGTATCCTGGTCCCACCTTGATAATATAACCGCTTTGAATCTTTTCTTTTTCCTGAACCCCTGGTGGCAAGTAAAGCCCGCTGGCTGTTTTGTCGTTTTGCTTCTTGGGCTTGATCAGTACGCGGTCGCCTACGACAATAATTTTCTTCAGTTTATTCTCTGCTGTAATTTTCATTTGTTGAGCGATAAGGTTAATTCTGACAAGTCAGCTTTCAGGTTGACATCTGCAAATTATACTTTGGATAGCTAATCGAAAAGGCCTGATTGATCTTCAGGCTTTTTGCCAGGTTCTTCTGTAGAGTACAAGGGTAGCTTATTGAGGCCTCGTGATAACAAAGCATCTTCTGTCACTATACCCTTCAAGGTTGCTTCATTCTTTAAACTAGCCGTATCATGCTCTAGTTCCTTGGTGCTAATTTGCTTCGAACGTTTTTCAATAGGTGGATTAATTTTTTCGGCTCGCTCAAACTCAGACACCTTTTCAAGTATCTCTTTGGGCAGATCGGCATCACTTCGATAGACCAACTCAAAAAATTGCTTGGCGAAGAAACCGTCTATTTGAATTCTTCTCTTTGAAAGGTGAACAAACTTTCCAATCACCCGACAGATGTTTTCTCTTTCTTCCGGACTGAGTTGTTCTGCAAATTCGTATTCTTCTATTTTTTTCAGTGTGAGAATGATTGGCTCAAGCGCATCAATAGAAATGATGTAAACAGTATACTCGCTAAGTTTATATTCAAATTGTTGAATGTAGTCAAGTGTATTGCTCGGGACTACCAGAAAAACCTCTTTTCGCACATCTTCTTCCTTCACATACTTTATGGCAGCTTCAACCTGGTTTTTGATATAGTTAGGAAAATTAGATAAATCATCTCCTGATGGACTCTTGGCGTCAAATACGATATACTCATCTTTTATCTTGAGTGTATTGTCGGGCTTCCCCTTAAAGGGTACTTGATCCATATACGCTACGCCATTTCTGGTGCATATAGCTTTGATCCTGTTCTTTACATTGGTTTCGTGGTTGGACCAGGTTTCTTTAAGTCTCCTTAATTTTTCAATCTCAGCTTGATGAACTCGCTCCCTTTCATCCATTCTCTCCTTGGTATTTCTATCCAGCACCTTATTTAGATTGGAGATTGACTTCTCGTAATCCTGTCTTCTTTGTTCCTCTGCAGCCCTGAACTTTGTGTTTTCGTCTCTCAGTATCTCTACCTTCTCTCTCATTACGGCCAACTCATTGGATAGCTCAGTGCCTCTCTTGAGGTAGTTGTCATTCTTTTCTTTTAGCGTTCCAAGTTCCTTTTGGAAATGGGCTTTGTCTTCCGACAATCTGGATATGACATTCTCCAACTTGTTATTTTCGGATTGTAAAGTCTCGATACTGGAGGTCAACTTTTGAAGATCAGCGCTGGCATCAATCAGCAGGGTTTTAATTTTACCCCAATTAAACAGGCGGTGCCAAAACCCCATATTCTTGAGGTTATCAAATAACATTTTCAAATTGCTGAAACTAGAATCCATCGCTTACAAAGTTAAAATCAATTTCATGAAAACATGGGGATTAACAAGGAATTGTCAAGGGTCAATGTGAATTCCTTTCGTTACCTTTGTAACCAGGTGAATGACGATAAATTAGCCTTAATGTCTTCAAGGATATAGTTTAAGGTGAGAGGATCAGTGTCAGTTCATTAGATGCATTAAACAAAAATATTTCAATGGAAACCGTAATCACTTCAAGTCAGGAAGCCATCGCTCTGGAGAATAAGTATGGAGCACATAATTACCATCCAATAGACGTAGTCCTTAGCCGCGGTGAAGGAGTTTTTCTCTGGGATATAGAAGGAAAACGATACTATGATTTTCTTTCGGCATATAGTGCCGTTAACCAGGGGCATTGTCATCCGCACATCATCAATGCACTTATTGATCAAGCAAAAGAATTGACTTTGGTATCGCGTGCTTTCTATAACGATAAATTGGGTGTAGCGGAGAAGTTTATCTGTGAAATGTTCGGATACGACAAAGTGTTGTTTATGAACAGTGGTGCGGAAGGAGTCGAAACGGGAATAAAATTAGCCAGAAAATGGGGTTACAATGTAAAAGGCATACCTGACAATGAAGCGGTAATACTTACCGCTAAAAAGAATTTTCATGGAAGAACAACTACCATTATCTCTGCCTCTTCAGACCCAGCTGCAAGAATTGGATTTGGACCTTATACACCAGGATTTAAGATAGTAGAGTACGATAATACAGAAGTGCTTGAGCATGAACTGATAGATCCTAATGTATGCGCGCTGTTGCTAGAGCCTATCCAGGGCGAAGCTGGAATTTATGTTCCTTCTGAAGGCTACCTGAAAAAAGCTAGTGAACTATGTAAGAAGAATAATGTGCTTTTAATGGTTGACGAAATTCAAACGGGTATAGCCAGAAGTGGAAAGATGCTGGCAAGCGACCACGAAGGGGTACACGCTGATCTGCTTATTCTTGGAAAAGCAATATCTGGTGGCGTGTTACCTATTTCCTGTGTGCTTGCCAATGATGAAATTATGCTGGGAATTAAACCCGGACAGCACGGATCAACATTTGGAGGTAATCCGCTGGCAGCAGTGGTTTGCAAGGCCGCTCTTGAAGTGGCCAAGGATGAGAAGCTTGCGGACAATGCAGCCAAGTTAGGCGTGATTTTCAGGGATAGGATGAATGCGTTGATTAAGAAGTGCGATTTAGTTACCCTGGTGCGCGGAAAAGGATTGCTGAATGCAGTCGTAGTAAATGACACGCCAGAAAGCAAGACCGCATGGAATATTTGTGTTCAGCTGAAAGAGAATGGACTGTTGGCTAAGCCAACACACGGTAATATCATACGCTTTGCGCCACCACTGGTGATGACTGAAGAACAGATTCATGAGTGTTGCGATATTATTGAGAAAGTGGTTACAAATTTTACGAAATAGAAAATAGTTAGCATGAAAAGGGTAGCTATTAATAGCTACCCTTTTCATTTTAATGGATTATTATGAAAATAATTATCGTTGGGGCATCGGGCACTCTTGGCAGTAAGATTTCAGAAGAATTAGGCAAGCGGCACGACATAATTAAAGTGGGCTCCAAAAGTGGAGATTTTCAGGCGGACATAACATCGAGTGATTCGATCAAATCATTTTATAAGAAGGTGGGAAATTTTGACGCATTGGTTAGTGCGACTGGCAGCGGCCATTTTGGTCCTTTTGACAAGATGACTGAAGATGACTTTTACAAGGGAATTAAAAGTAAAATGATGGGCCAGATCAATTTGGTGATGCTGGGCAAGGATCATATCAGCGAAAATGGATCCTTTACACTTACGTCTGGCATATTGCACAACGACCCTGTACCGGGAAGTGTTGGGTTAAGTTTTGTCAATGGCGCTTTAAACTCTTTTGTAATTGCTGCCGCCAATGAATTGAAAAAAGGTGTACGATTAAATGTAGTCAGCCCAGGTTTAGTGGAGGACTCAATAGAATCACTGGGTGCCTATTTCCCTGGTCATATTCCTGTAAGTATGAACCGTATGGTAAGTGGATATGTAAAAAGTGTGGAAGGAAATATTACAGGTAAGATTATTGAGTTAGTGTAATTTTCTAAGGGCGAGTTCCGCTCACAACCCTGTCTTTGTTATTAATATCCGTATGGATTTGAATGGATTGGAATCCATATTCATTGTAGAGATTCTTCACCGCTGCGCCATACCTTTCGTTGACTTCAACGATCACAATCCCTTCTGATTTCAATCCAGTTTTACTTTTGATAAGAATTGCTTTGTAAAATTTAAGCGGATCATCATCGGGAACGAACAACGCAGTATCGGGTTCGTAATTCTGTACGTTTGGTTTCATCCGATCTTTCTCCTGATGGGTAATATAGGGAGGGTTACTAATGATAATATCGAAAGTATTCTCCGGCAAATTGTCTATTAATATATCTGAGACAGACAATTCAATAACTGTTTGATGTTTTTCATTATTCTTTTTGGCGATGGTAATGGCAGATTCACTGATATCAATTCCCGTTGCCCTTACATATTTGTTTTCCAATTGCAAAGTAATAGGAATGCAGCCTGACCCAGTACCTATGTCAAGAATGTTAACATCTTGTTTATTAGCATTTTTAATCCATTCCAGTGTTACTGAAATGAGTTGTTCAGTCTCAGGTCTAGGTATTAATACAGAGGGATTAACAAAAAATAGTCTTCCGTAAAATTCCTGAGTGCCCAAAATATATTGAATTGGTTCTTCCTGATTTATTCGTTCGATGAAAGGAAGAATCTTTTCTTTACTGAAACTAGGCACTGGCTGAGAGCCGACTATATTCGATTTGGTTATCTGAAATTTATTTTCAAGTAGCAGGTAGGCAATGGTTTCAACCTCATCAGGCGATTCATCAATCGTAATTTGTTGAACAACCCATTTAAAAACGTCTTTGGAATTGGGCATGGCTTGATTGATCTTTGCAATGATACTAAAAATGGCATGACCGCTGACGAAAAATACATGCAAAGGGCATTGGAACTTGGACAATTAGGCTTGGGTCATGTAAGTCCAAACCCACTAGTCGGTTGCGTAATCGTTCATGATGATATCATTATTGGTGAAGGCTGGCATAAACAATATGGAAAGGCTCACGCGGAAGTAAATGCGATCACTGACGTTGAGGATAAGTCGCTAATAAACCAAAGTACCGTTTATGTTAATTTGGAGCCCTGTGCCCATGTGGGTAAAACGCCACCCTGTGCAGACTTATTAATTAAAAGTGGGGTAAAGCGAGTGGTCATTGCCAATGAAGATCCTAATCCATTAGTGAATGGGAAGGGTATTCAAAAACTCCTAGATGCGAATATTGAAGTAGAAGGCGGACTATGTTCAGTAGCAGGGTTGCAGCTGAACAAACGCTTTTTCAATTTCATGCGCAATAAGCGACCTTTCATCATACTTAAGTGGGCTCAAACAGCAAATGGTTTAATTGCCAGGGAAAATTTTGATTCTAAGTGGATCAGCAACGAGTTTTCCAGGCAACTGGTTCATAAATGGAGAGCAGAGGAGGATGCCATATTGGTAGGATTTAATACGGCAGCAAATGATAATCCGCAACTTTCAGTTCGTGATTGGAAGGGTAAAAACCCAGTGAGAATTGTCATTGATTCTCAACTGCAGTTGAGTCGATCCCTTCATCTTTTTAATCAGTCGCAACAAACAATTTGCTACAACTTTTTAAAAAATGAAGACAGGACTAATTTGATTTTTGTGCGATTAGAGCAGGACAACTGGATTCAAGGATTATTGACCGATTTATTTAACAGAAAGATTCAGTCGGTAATTATTGAAGGAGGCGCTAAAACATTGAATCTTTTTTTGAAGTGCAATCTATGGGATGAAGCAAGGGTTTTTACATCAAGTAAGACCTTTGGCAAGGGAATTCCAGCGCCTGCGATGGCAAATATTCCGTATTGCAGTGAGCGCATTCAGGGAGATGAGTTGAATTTCTACAATAACTATTGAAAATAGAACACGATTTTCCCGCCTAGC
>DATCZR010000137.1:0-3040 GCA_036525835.1 Cyclobacteriaceae bacterium | reverse complement strand
GATAAGGTACTTCTATCGCAACCAAAGATTGAGGACTTAAAATCGATTTATCAGGGGCTAGCGAATTATTTCCATTTGGCAGAGGGAAGTGGGCAGGGGGAGAGTTTTGATTTTGATATAACTGCTTTTGCAAGCAGGTTTAACCTTAAACCGTTACCCACCTATGCAGCTATTAAGAAATTGGAAGAGCAAGGTTTGATTCAATTAAGCGAAAGTTTCTATCGGCCTTCCAAAATCCATTTTCAGGTAAGTAAGAAAAAGCTTTACGAATTTCAGGTTTCCAATGAACATTATGATTTGATCATTAAAGCCATGCTAAGGCTATACGGTGGGGAACTCTTTTCAAACTTTGTACCAGTATCTGAGTCACAAATTGGGAGAGCGATTAAGTGGAATGTGCCAGAAACCAAAATAGCCCTGGATCAATTGCACAAGATGCAATTCTTGAACTATGAGAAATCATCTGAGATGCCTCAAGTTACTTTTCTTACTGCCAGGCAGGATGCCGAACGACTTGATATAGATGTGATCAGGTTTAAAGAACGCAGGGATTTGGCCATCAGTAAAATGGAATCCATGATTGACTTTGTGTCACAAAGCCATCAATGCCGAACGCAAATTATTCAATCTTATTTCGATGAAGAGTCCTTTACTGCCTGTGGGATATGTGATGTGTGTATTACAAAAAAGAAAAGGGAGAATTTAACGGAAGTTAAGAGTTATCATGACCAAATTCTTTCTGTCTTAAGGAAGAAGCCCCTTACGTCTGAGGAATTGGAAAGGGAAATTAATCCTGACGATCATGAACTGTTTATCGAGGTAATCAGGGAGATGCTCGATAATAATGAAATCAAATACGATGAGTTCTGGGTTCTTTCTGTTGTCGCGTAATTTATTCAAGCGCCCTTACACCAGGAAGGGTTTTGCCTTCAAAGTATTCCAACAATGCGCCTCCACCGGTGGAGACATAACTCACTTTGTCATTCATGTCAAATTTAGAAATGGCAGCAGCAGAGTCTCCTCCACCGATTAATGAAAAGGCTCCTTTTTCTGTAGCCTTTACAATGGCCTCCGCAATTGATTTGGTGCCCTCCTCGAATTTCTTCATTTCGAAAACACCCATTGGTCCATTCCACAGAATGGTTTTGGAATTCAGGATTACCTTACTAAATACCTCACGTGCTTGAGGTCCGATGTCCAGGCCTAGCCAGCCGTCCTTAATACTTGTGTTATTGGCTACCTCGGTATTTGCTTCACTATCAAATTTATCTGCGGCTATTGAATCAATAGGAAGATGCAAATCTACATTTTTACTTTTTGCCTTCTGAATAAGGTCCTTAGCTAATTCCAGTTTATCCTCTTCAACCAATGAATTTCCAATTTGACCTCCGAGGGCTTTGAAAAAGGTATAGCTCATTCCCCCACCAATTATCAAGTTGTCGACCTTATCTAATAATTTTTCAATGATTAATATTTTGTCAGATATTTTGGCTCCACCCATTATGGCTGTAAATGGTTTGTCAGCATGTTCCAGTACTTTTTTGGCATTCTCAAGTTCCGCTGACATGACCAGGCCCGCGCATTTTTCTTTAAAGAATTGAGCCACAATGGTTGTAGAGGCATGGGCTCGATGTGCGGTTCCAAAGGCATCGTTTACATAAACATCTCCAAGCCTTGATAGGTTTTTGGCAAATGCAATATCTCCTTTTTCTTCTTCTTTATAAAACCTCAGATTTTCCAGCAGCAACACCTCTCCGGATTTTAAATTTGTTGCTTTGTTAACCGCGTCTTCTCCGATGCAGTCTGAGGTAAATTGAATTGGGACACCCAATAGTTCTTGTGCTGCAGGTATGGCATGCTGTAAAGAATATTTCTCCTCAGGACCTTCTTTTGGTCTGCCCAGGTGCGACATTAAAATGCAACACCCTCCGTCATTGAGTATTTTTTTTAGCGTGGGAATAGTTGCGCGAATCCTGTTGTCATCTGTTACCGCAAATGTTTTTTTATCAAGGGGTACGTTAAAGTCCACTCGTATCAATGCCTTTTTACAGGAGAAATTAATATCGTTAACAGTTTTCATCGAACAATTAGAATTTATTATAGAATCTAAATATTAAATTTATTCTTGTTACGCTCCAAAGGAAATGCCCAATCCGCGTGCGCCTTTCACCAGGTATGAGTTAGGGTCTACATAATTATAATCTTTGATGGCGTCACTCAAAGATACCTGAGTAAATTTATTATTATGAAAGGATACCATCTTTCCAAAATTCTTTTCCAGGACCATTTCAAATGCTTTGACCCCAAACATACTGGCTAGCACGCGATCAAAAGCAGTTGGGGTACCACCGCGTTGCACATGTCCTAAAACAGTTTCTCTTATTTCTGCCGGACAACCTGCATCTTTCAGTTGCTTTGAGAGTCTGAAGGCTACTCCTCCAAGTCTGGCATGTTCTGATTCTTTTGAATTTTCTGTTGCAGTGATAGTTCCTTCCTTTGACTTTGCGCCTTCCGCAATGACTATGTTTACAAAGCCTCTTCCTTTTCGATATCGAGATTCGATTTTCTTGACCAGTTTATTTATATCGTAAGGAATTTCTGGTATTAGACAGATTTCAGCTCCTCCGGCAATGGCGGTGTGCAGGGCTATCCATCCCGCGTCCCTGCCCATAACTTCCATAATCATTACACGATGGTGACTTTCCGCGGTGGTCACTAGCTTGTCAAAGCCATCGGTGGCAATTTGAACAGCTGTCTGAAAGCCAAAGGTCATGTCAGTGGCGGATAAGTCGTTGTCAATGGTTTTAGGTACACCGATAATAGAAATTCCTTTGTCAAACAGCGCCTTTGAAATGCGTTGGGAGCCATCTCCTCCAATGTTGATGATAGCATCAAATTTTAATGACTTTAGCTTTTTTACCAACTCCTCTGTTTTGTCGACAAACTTCACAGTTCCGTCATCTTGAATAACCGGAAACTGCAGCGGGTTACCTTTATTGGTTGTCTTAAGAATAGTGCCTCCTTTGACATGGATTCCTGC
>DATCZR010000136.1:0-13565 GCA_036525835.1 Cyclobacteriaceae bacterium | reverse complement strand
CCCTACCATTGTTTCAATCCCTTCCAGGAAATTACCCACTCTGATGTTTTCATTGGGTGCATGAATACTGTTGTCAGGATTAGGAATTCGAACAGAAACGGCTGGAATATTAAGTGTTTGAATAAAAGGAGCAATTGGCTGGCTTCCTCCAGTCGTTCTCAGTTTTACAAACTGATTTCCAAATAGTCTTTCATGGGCTCGCGAAAGCCAGTCACCAAGTTCAGTGTTCAGGTCAGTTCTGAATGGGGCTGATCCTAATTTATAGGTCATCGAAGCCAGCCTTGCGTATTGCACCCGCTCTTCTTCCGTAGGCTCGCCATCAACCAGGTGAAATCCCATTTCCACAATGTATGTCTTAAGCATACTCATTAGTTTTTCTCCGGATGATTCAGGTACCAATCGCATGTCTATTTCTGCAATCACCTCTTCTGGTATGATCGTTCGCACTTCTTTGCCGACCCATGCCGATCGTAGTCCCCGTACATTGAGACTCGGATATTGCATAGCCTCCTGATAGGTTTCACCTACTGCATCTGGTTTGGAAATACCCAGCGTACGGTTTATCTCTGCTCCATCTTCTGGAATTTCTTTCAGCGCTTTCTTGTCAATATCGGTCAGGACAACACCATCATAAAATCCCGGCAGTGTCACCCTTCCTTGATCATCTTTCAATCCAGCCAATAATTTGGACATGGCAAAGACTGGATTTGGTGCATAATTTCCATACTGTCCGCTGTGTAATGCATTGCCTGGGCCAAATACTTTGATTGTAGCTGTCGCAATACCGCGCGCTCCAAAGCATAGGGTTGGTAGATTAGATACATGGCGTGTACCATCCATAATAAGCACCATGTCAGATTGTAATAGCTCCTTATTGTTTTCGACTACCCAGGCAAGCAGAGGCGAACTCATCTCTTCCTGGAAGTCCATGATTACCTTGATATTGAAGTTGGGTTTTACTTTGTTTTTCTCAAGAATGCTCAAGGCGGTGAGAAAACACAGGGCTGGCCCTTTTGAATCAGAAGCGGAACGCGCATAGATTCGCCAGTCAGGATTAATTGATTTTTCCAGATTTTTCCAGTTAATCTTTTCCCAAAGACCATTTTCTTCCTCTTTTAGTTCCGCCAAGAACGGACTCTCCTGATCCCATGCGGATGAATCAACAGGCTGACCATCTATCTGTAAGTAGAAAAGAACAGTCTTTCCTTTTTTTACATATTGTTTTTCTGCGTACACATGCGGGGCACCAGGTGATGTGATGACTTGCGTTTTGAAGCCTCTCTTTTCAAAGGCATTTACAGCCCACTTCAGGTTAATATCGATTTGCTCGGCAATATGCCCATCATTGGGCAGTTTCAGGAAGTCCCGAAATTCTTGAATAGCACGAGGAAATTCGGTCTTTGCGGCCTTTTCAATTTGTTCTGCAGATTTAAGCTGAGCTACAGCTCCAATCAAATTGACAAGAAACGTGCATGAAAGGAAAGCTGCCATTTTGAACATTATTCAGTAAGGTTATGTTTACAGGGAGTTATAATTGGGTCAAATTAAGCATTTAGAAGTTTATAGAAACAATGAAAATAGGTGTGCTCGGCTCAGGTCAAGTAGCTAAGGTAATAGGCACTGAATTTCTAAAGCACGGAATAGGTGCAGACAAAGTTTACTAAAAAATTTCTGCTTTTTCAGGATTGAGCCTCAAACCAGAAATAATTCAAAATCGTCAATAATATTACTTAACTACTTTATGGTCAATCAATTTGCTGCCCGCCATATAATAATTAGCCAATTTCACGATCTGCGATTGGAGGAAAGGAGGAATGACCTTTTAAGTTCAAAGCACCTCCTAAAATTTAATTTGCACATTCATCGATGGCATATTTAATTGATCGACAATTCGGGGGCTTTAGTTTAAATGATTATGACAAATCTGCTATGCGGTGTACGTTTGAATTACTCAACATTAAATTGAATCGAATATGAGAAGCTTATTATTGATTTGTTGCTTAATGACCGCTGCGGTTATCGCGAAAGCACAGCCGCAGGCAGAAGGTGCCTTAATTAAGGATGGGAAAACACTGAATGAGCGTTATGCGGTAATGAAAGACAAATCGGAAACCTTTAATGAATACAAGGTGATAAAAGAGTATATATTGGATGGATTGTGGAAAATAACGAATGATTCAATAAAAAAAGTACAAGCTGATCTGGGTGACACCAGAAAACAGATTGAAGAATTGAAGCTAAGCGTGGCGGCCGCCTTAACCGCGATCAAGCAGAAAGAGGATTCCATGGCGGAAATAGAATTTGCGAGCACACACATTTCTGTCTTAGGCATTGATTTTAAAAAGGGCTTTTTTATAGGACTGGTTGGATTTGTTTTGTTGGGCATGATCCTTCTCATTGGTGCTGTTACGGGAAGGTTGAAGATAATTTATCAATCATTAAAGGAAAAAATGGAAATGGAAAACCTCATCAGTAAGGAGTTTGAGAACTACAAACGTAAAGCCTTGGAAAGACAAATGAAGCTTTCAAGGGAGCTTCAGAATGAACGCAACAAAATGGCGGAAATGCGCAGTGCCTAAAAAAATCCTTTACAAGTGTAAACTGAAAAATATCGAGGAAACTCGATCTTTTTTTTGTGACTAGCCTAAAAAATTTGATCAAGATATTCTGATTGGAAAGAAATAGCCTAGTCCCACGGGTTTAAAATATAGAAGCGAAGTCAAATTTGCTTCCTTTTTTAGTTGACTGGCTGCTCACTTAAGTCAAGCACAATTTTCTCCACTTTGCCTTTGCGGAAAACCTCCATCTTCAAGTTTGACGTTTTACTAAAGAGATAATTGTGAATTTCGTCCAGCGTGATGTCAGGGCAACGGATATTTTTTATGCTTAAGATTCTGTCTCCTTCTAGTAGTCCGGCTTTTTCAGCGGCTGAACCTGCTACGATCTCATCCACGTAATAAGCACAATTGGAATTACTTTTACTTTTGGACACAATTGCCATTCCGCTTCGGTTGTACTCAAGGGCATCACCTGATAAAGGGTGAATTTGTTTTAGTTGAAGGTATTTTTCATGAAAGTTGATAATCACCCTGAACTGTTTTAAAAATTGAATTCCCAGATTTCCACGTGGAGGTAGTTTGGGATTCCATTTAACTGACGCACTGTCGGGAAATGAAGTGGTTAATCTCTTTAAGCTCACCTTGCCAATCTTCAACTCATCAATTTGACCAATTCTCCCAGAGGTATAGCCTAAAAAACCTAATCCAATAATCGTTCTCAAGGAAATGGGAGGGCAATAACGTTCAGAAAGCAAGAGGGGGAGTTCAGATCCGGTATCTAAAATTAGTTGTATGGAGTCTGTTTGTTGATTTGCTTTGATGGTCGCAGGCACGAGTAGTGCATTGGTTGTGATATCAAAAGGGATAGTTGTCCATCTCTTTCCTGATTTTTTGCCTTGCATGTGCTTTCTGAGAATTAATTTTTTTCTCACGAAATTAATTTCCATATCAAAGTTTCTAAGCACGTCAAATCCAATGATGCCATGAAGTGGTTTATCAAAAAATTGTTGAAATCCGATATCGGCTTTTTCTACTACCAGCATTTGATGCCCGTAGGAAGTAAGCGCACCCAACGAAAGTGTATTGTAGGCTGATACCTGAGCGGGGATGGAGTCTAATTTTCCGAAGCCACGGATGGATGACAGCTTATATTGGGTGGGCAAAGTAAAAACGGAATCAGTAAAGACCACAGAAAAGCTGGAACCAGTATCCACTATGAAAGACAAATTTTTATGCTCATTTAAGTTGACTTTTACCATCATGCTTTGATTCACCATTTGAAACGGGATGCGAACCACTTCGGCATTGAGCACATACCCAACTTTTTGCTGACACCAGGCTAGTTGAAATGAGAAGCAGAGGAGAAGAAATAGCTTATATCGCAACGCAGTGATTTTATACCAACATACGCAAAACATTACTGATTCTGATACCTCAATTAGTGGTACTGAAGTGTTATCGACTGACTATTTTATTATTCTCTTCACCTCACTTCTATAGGCTGAAGGGCTTTTACCAGTAAAATTTTTAAAGGCCTTATTAAAATGAGAGAAATTGTTAAATCCGCATTCCAGGCATATTTCAGAAATGCTGGTTGTTTCCTCGGACAGCAGCTTGGAGGCATGGACCAGTCGGTATTCATTCACAAACCGGGTAAAGTTTTTTCCTGATTTCTTTTTGAAGAACCTGCAAAATGAAGGCACTGTCATGTGGGCCAGTTCAGCTACTTCTTCCAAAGGAATGAGCTGTTGAAAATGCTTGCGCACATGATCGAAAATGGTGTTCATTCTACTGTTGTCTTGTGGGCTCACTTCCAGAGCAACGCCTTCGCTATTGAGGAGTGTATACTCATGAGATTCAGACAGGTCATGCAAGATATTCAGTAGGCTAACCAGTCTGTCGTAGGCATCCATTTTTGACAAATTGCTCAGTTTGATGCCTAGTACATCCTTTGCTTGGCCATGAAATGCAATTCCCAGTTTAGCCTTTTCAAATAATTTATGAACTGTATTCATTTCGGGTATTTGGAAAAAGCTATCGCCCAGAAAATCCGGTTTCATTTGAACTATTGTTTCGGATGCATTCCCCGTTAGGCGATCTGTAAAACCGAAGTGCGGCAAATTGGACCCAATTAACAATAGGTCTCCGTCTTTGAAATAAGAAAGATGATGCCCGATGTGCCTTCTGCCACTGCCATTGCTCACAAATACCAACTCCAGCTCCGGATGAAAGTGCCAGGAGGGAGTTTTGTTCTGGGTTTTGTCGTCAAATTGTTGTACCAGAAAAGAGCTTCCAAACGAGGGTTGGATGCTTTCAAGTTCCGCTTTATTTATTGTTTTCATGTATGCAATTAACTATATAGATACAGTAGAGTTATGTGCTGTTTTCACCAATATATGTGCAAAATTACCCTACTATACCATTAACTGGTATTTCAATGACAAAATAACACATATAGTGGCTAATGCACAAGTAGTAGTTAGTTTTGAAATTTAAATTATGAAATTAGGATAGCAAGCGGGAGTAGCTCAGTTGGTAGAGCATCAGCTTCCCAAGCTGAGGGTCGCGGGTTCGAGTCCCGTTTCCCGCTCAATTATTAACCTACCGACTAATTGCCTCCAACCTCTTCAATAAAGGTGGATGCGAATAGTGAAAAAACACATAGGCAGGATGTGGATATAAATTGCTGAGAGAATCCACAGATAGTTTCTTTAAGGCGTTTGCCAAAGCCGTTCCGTTAAATGTTTCCTTCGCGTAAGCGTCAGCTTCAAATTCATTTTTCCGACTATACATACTCATGATCAAACCGGTGATTCCTGATATGGGTGAGTAGAGAATTGCAAATGCGATCAGGTTGAGGTGGATGGCTTGAACATGTCCCCCTAATGCGATAGAGAGATTCTCATTAAATATCATCAACGATAGGATGAAGAGCGTAAAGAATATTTGCACAATAGAAAGCACATAGTTCCAGATAATGTGTTTCTTTTTAAAATGCCCCACTTCATGGGCCAGCACGGCCACCAGCTCCTCGGTAGTGTGATTATCAACCAATGTATCGAATAGCACAATTTTCTTTTTCTTACCAATTCCGGAGAAAAAGGCGTTGGCTTTTTTCGAACGCTTCGAGCCATCCATGATAAAGATATTATCCAACGGAAAATTGACCTTTCGGGCGAAATCTTCGATGGCATTTTTCAGTTCACCTTCTCCTAAAGGGGTAAGCTTGTTAAAAAGCGGGAGTAGGAGAGAGGTATAAAACATATTGATAAAGAGAATAAATGCTGCGGCCAGCAATCCAAACCAGATCCAAAAATCAGGACCAATTCTTTGTACAGAAAAAATCAGCAAGGCCAATAGCGATCCTCCGATAGCAATGCCCAATGCGTAGCCTTTCAATTTGTCTGTGATAAAGAGTCTGCTAGTGGTTTTATTAAAGCCATATTTATCTTCAATCACAAAAGTGGAATACCATTGAAAAGGGAGTGTAAGAATATCAGAGGCTAATATGATGACTCCAAAAAAGGCCAATGCCAAATAGATTTCATGGTCGGAAAAGGAACGTAATAAAGAATCGAGCCCGCCAAATCCACCAAATAGCAGCATGCTAAATGAGAGCACAAAACTGAATGCAGAAGTCAGAAATGAAAATCTTGTCTGGTCCTTATGGTAGTCTAGCGATTTGAGATATTGCTTTTCATCATAAAATGAGCTGATAGCCTCTGGGATATCCTTTCGCTGGGCTTTTAAATTGAGGTAATCTAAAATTTGTCCGAATAGATAACTAATCGCTGAAATGATAAGAATGATATAAAGAATATTGTCCGGTGTCATGATGGCCGCAAATGTCTTACTTTTTAATCTATTTCACTAAGTGGCTTCCGGAAAAAGCTTTTAATTATCTGGTGCTGGCCAGTTCTTTCTCCGCAGCAGCAAATGCAAAACCGGGCCACCCGTTTTCTGACTGCACAATTTTTTGATATAGTATTTTGGCCTTTTTCGTATCTCCCTGGTAAGCATACCAATTCGCCAGTCCATACATCTTAGTGATATCACTCACTGAAGCTTTAATAGGATTTTGATCCACGTCCACTAATTCTTCTGGAGTTATTACACCTTTATATAGCATAATCCTCCTGAAGTAGGGGTGATCCCGATCTGTTTTCATACTTGGAGAAATGGCGTCAAGGAGATTAGTTGCTTTCTCTTTTTCTCCCAAACGCATGTAGGTGTTGTAAAGCCAGTCACTCGCACCAGCCAGATTTTTATTAGACCGTGATTCAGCTAAACATTTTTCATACGCGGGTACTGCCTGAATGTATGCATGATTCAAATAGTAGCAAAGGCCGATATGATACCAGATCCAATGTTGGTAAGTCCCTGTCATCTCTCCATTTTGATCATATTCTGTAACGGCAGGTTCGCCTTCGATGAGAGCAGCGGCTTTGGTTAAGTCTGATAATGCATTGTCGAGTTGACGCGTAGTAATATACCTATGCCCCCGGTGTCTTAATAACTTGAATGATTCTGGATATAGCGTTAACCCATCATTGTAATTCCCTATGGCATCCCTGTACCTTCCTGTATTGACGAGCTCTAATCCGATGGATAGGTAGTCATCTTCAGTTAGAGCTTTTTTTGATTTAATTGAATTGATTATGTTGTCACTTTTATGAATTATAGAATCACTGACGACAGGCGCAAAAAGAGGTTCACCTAAAAATGAAATGGCTTCAGCTCCATTAACCGCATCAATACTTATTTCAACTTGATCTTTTTTTGTAGAACATCCTGCAATGATAAATACAATGCATACTGGCAAGTAAATCATTCTCATTACTTATCTAATTAAAATTTTGTGAACCATATGTCGCAAATATTATTTGTTTTAAATGAATAATATTTGAATTAGTTGTCATGAGTCGGAGTCTCATTACAATGTGCTATTCATACCTAAGCGTATAAGAAGGATTAGTCATAGCCGCCTTTATGGTTTGAGAACTTACTGTGATTAGCGCAATGAACACAGCGATCACCCCCGAGATTAAATAAACTACCAAGTTCATATCGATGTGGTAGGCAAACGTATCAAGCCACTTGTTCATAAGATACCAAGCTACAGGCCAGGCAATGAGGTTGGCTACTATTATTAGTATGACAATCTCCTTTGACAATAAAGTCAATATAGCTGGAACGGAAGCACCAAGTACTTTGCGAATTCCTATTTCCTTTACACGCTGCAGGGTGTTGAATGTAGCTAGTCCAAATAACCCCAGACAAGCAATAAAAATGGCCAACCCTGAGAAAATGGTAAACAGCTGACTCTGCTTCTGTTCTGCTTCGTACAACTGACGATACCGCTCATCAAGAAAGTTGTATTCAAATGGGCGTGCCGGAAGAAATTCTTTCCATGCCTTTTCAATCTGAGCGAGCCCATCCTGGACATTGTCACCTGAGATTTTTACAGATATAGAATTATATCCTCCTTTGTGAAATACAATGGGGATGATATCCTGGTGGAGTGACTCAAAATGAAAGTCTTTGACCACGCCAACTAATTTTCCGGTAATACCGCCATATCTAAAATCTTTATCAATTCCTTCTTGAGGTGCGCTTAGCCCGTATTCTTTTACTGCAGTTTCATTCACGATAAAAGCGAGGGAGTCATCGGTTTCAATAGCTTTAGAAAAATTTCTTCCAGCAATTATTTCTATATTATATGTCGGAAAGAAATCTTCATCAATCCTTACATTTTTTGTGGTAACAGCTGTGTCTACCAGGCTATCACCCTTAGCTATCCTTGGCGATCCCTGACTATCCAATAATCTTCCTGTGGGCACTCGACTCGATCGACCAGCATTTTTGACTGATGAAGATTTGGTCAGCTCGTTATGGAAAGCATCATAAGAGGGATCCAGTTCATTGTAGTAAGGAAGTGTCACCACCTGATCTTTGTCAAAGCCTAATTCACGTGTATTGAGATAATCCAGCTGTTGTATAGTAATGGATGTGGCAATCAGTAATACTACAGAAATTGAAAATTGAGAAACTACCAGGATCTTTCGTATAGCTCCCTTTCCACGGACAGATCCCTGCTGTCCTTTTAAAGTAAGGGCTGGGCTAAATCCTGAAACGATAAATGCCGGATATATTCCAGCGAGGCCTCCAATGATAAATGCTGCGACTATCAACCCGACAAAAAGAGTTGGTTGCGCAATTACACTCATTGACAGCGTCTTATCGGTGAACATGTTGATCCAGCCTAATCCAAGCCCGACTAACCCAACGGATAATACCATGGCTAGCAAAGCAATAAGAATGGATTCGCTTAAATATTGTGCAATCAATTGACCTCGGATCGCCCCAACTACTTTTCTAAGTCCAACTTCCTTAGCGCGTTTGGTAGCGCGGGCAGTGGAAAGATTTACAAAGTTAAAACTGGCAATCAGAGTAATGAAAAGTCCAATAATGCCCATCATATATACATTGTTGATATTGCCATTTACTTCCTCCTCGCTATCAAGGTGTGAACGTAAATGAATGTCCGTAATTTTTTGTACATACAACGCGGTGCGTTTTGAGGCTACGAAGTCTTGAGGTGCTCCAAAGTTGGCAATGGCAAACGGACCAAAATGCTTGTCTAAAAATCCCGGAAGTTGAGCTTCCAATTTTATTGGATCAGACCCTTCTTCCAGCAACAGATAAGTTCCAAATGAATTATTGCCCCAGTTTGTTTCTAGTTCAGTTCTTCCATAAATATTGTCATTTTCCAATGTGCTGAAGGAGACTAACAGTTCTGGATGCCAATGCGACTGTAGGGGAAAGTCTTCGTACAATCCGGTAATTTCTATATCAAAAGCATTATTTGCTCTGAGTCTTTTGCCAATGGCATCGGTCTCATTTTCAAAATATCTTTTAGCTGCAGACTCAGAAAGCATAACAGTAAAAGGGCGGGTGAGCGCTGTAGCAGGATCTCCGGCTTTAACGTTGATGTCGAATATTTTGAAGATGGAAGGTTCTGCAAGGTATAGTCGATCTTCGGTAAAGCTCTTCACCAATTCTCCATTATCTTCCTGACCAATGACCAAACCATAATTGATTGTTCTGGCCAGTTCTTCAATTTCGCCAAAATCATTTTTCAATAACGACCCTATAGGAGGGGCAACGTGACCTAAATGCAGGTTGGTGGAGCCATCGACTGATTTAAACTCCCGGGTGATCCGGTAAATTCTGTCAGCCTTAGTATGGTATTTATCAAAGCTAACTTCATCGGATATGTAGAGATAGATAAATAAAGCGCAGGCCATCGCCAGAGCCAACCCGGCAATATTGATAAAGGCAGTGAGCCTATTTCTGAAAATACTTCGGAGGGCAACTTTTAAGTAATTGCTGATCATATTAATGGATTTAGTAAAATTGGATTAAGGCCAAATGTTGTATAAATGGTTGCGCTATCATTTGGATTATATTCACCGAAAGCCAACGGTAAGGCAAAAAATTTTGATAAGTGAAAATATCCGATTCTTATTGAGGCGTTGGTATGCCATTTTAAATTGTTGAGAAGCATATTTCTAAATCATAAATTTACAGTTGTCATCTATATTCCCAATATCTATCCAAAATTTCAAATGGCAGATTTCGAATTGATTTTATGAAAATCAAATGGAATTCTGTTCGGCAATTAGCGAATGTGTGCGCTGTCGGTCTATCTTTAACTGTGCTTGTATTTTGATTTTTTGTAAACCCAATATATAAGCGCACCAAATGCAATGCAGATAATAACATCTCTCATTTCAGCCAGTTGAGAACTGGAGAATAACCAAATAGAAAATAGTATTCCAGTTGATGCGAATAATATTCCAAATGGAATTTTGTAGTAGGGATTACTTTGAGATGAATCGTTTAATCTTAGTTTGATCAGCGAGCCGCACACCATGGCATACATTACGGTACGAATAATTGCGGTTATTGTTATTGCGTAAATAAAGGATCCGGTTATGGCGAGTACTACCGATAGAAAAGTAAAAACAAATAGTGCGATAGCGGGAGTGCTGTAGCGATCGTTTATAGTCGACAATATCTGGGGGAGCTGCCCTTCATGACTTAGTGCAAATAGTAACCTTGATCCAACCAACAAAATAGCACTGAGTGCGCCAACTATTGAGATAATAGCACCAATTGTAATCAGATTTCCACCAAAGTGACCCATAAAATTTTGGGCCGCATCGGCCAATGGTTTTTCAGAGGTCGCCAAGGAAGGTAATGTTCCAACTGAAACGACTTGAATGGACCCATATAAAATCATAACGATCAATGCGGAGATGATCAGTGCGTATGGAACAATTTTACTGGGATTTCTCATTTCACCAGAATTAATGACGACCACCTCAAAGCCGCCAAACGCAAAAACCAACAACAGCACAGAGGATGAAAAATTTCTAAACTCTGGAAGCTGGTTGAAAGTGATCAGTTGGGGTTCTAAAAAAAAGAGCCCAGCTAAAATGAAGACCAACAAGGGTAATACTTTGCCAAAAGTTAGGAGATTGTTAACAGTTGTTGTTTTTTTTACGCCAACGTAATTGATAGCAGTTAGCGCCAGGGTTATCAATAGTATAATAACAATGCGAGGAAATGGCTGGCCTAGAAATGGATTATAGTAGCTGCTATAGGTTACTAATAAATTAATAAGCGCAGCGTAGGATATAATTCGTGACCACAAGAGCAGCCATCCCATGATGAATGCAGGGAAAGCCCCAAAAGATTCCAGTATGTAAATGTAAGGCCCACCTGTTTTGTCGAATCTGCTGCCAACTTCTGCAAAACACAGAATGATATTAAAAATGACAAGCGCGCAAACAACGAATGCTAAAATGCTATAAGCACCAGACAATTGAAATACTTTAGACGGTAGTCCAAAGATTCCTGCTCCGATAATCGTATTGATCATAAGGAGCACAAGATCCCATTTACGTATCGCACGGATAAATTGACTCATGGATTCTTAATCAAATTATAATAACCTCTGGATCGTGTTAATATTGGAATTTTATTATGGTTTATACAAGAAGGATTTGCTGAGAGAAAGTCAATTACTTTCTGTATTTTAAGACTTGGTATATTATTGACTATGACCTTAACATTGTTGATTGAGCTTATTGGTTTTGGCATAGTAGCCATTGCGAGTTTCCAGATCGCGGGGTACCTAAAAAAATTCAACCTACCATTAATAACCGGTCTGATAGTCACAGGTATTTTTGCAGGGTCTTCACTGTTAAATTTCATTCCAAAGGAGAGTCTGGGTCGCCTAAATGTTTTGAATGAAATAGCCTTGGCTATCATTGCCTTTTCTGCTGGCTCAGAATTATACCTGAAAGAGATGCGAAGCAGGATCAAAAGTATTGAGTGGATGACTTTTGCTCAGGTAGTTTTGGTTTTCTTGATCTCCAGTGGCTTGGTTTTTTGGGTTTCGGGTGAGATCTCATTCTTACGAGATCAGCCAGCGATTGTTCGGATGTCAATATCATTTTTATTTGGTTCCATTTTCGTTGCGCGTTCACCCTCATCCGCTATTGCTATTATTAGCGAAATGCGGGCGCGAGGCCCTTTCACAAAAACAGCAGTGGGCGTTACCGTATTAATTGATGTTATTGTTATTATTCTTTTCACCATTTGTTTAGCCGTAGCTAAGGCCATTATAAAGGAAAATGCAATCGATTTCACTTTTATCTGGATTCTCTTTTTAGAGCTTCTGACTTCAATCGTATTTGGCCTTGGGCTGGCGAAAATTCTTGTTGTTCCCTTTTCGTTTAAATTACATCGATATATTAAAGGAGCCTTGCTCGTAATTATTGGATATGGGGTCTACGCGCTGTCTTATTTAATTAAGGTCGAATCGGCTCAGCTACTTGGTCATGAATTTTCTCTTGAACCTCTCCTTATTTGTATTATTGGTGGCTTCCAATTGACCAATAACAGTCGACATCGGATTGAGTTTTCAGTGATCTTAAAAAAAATAAGTCCGATAATATATATTATCTTCTTTACACTTACTGGTGCGTCCTTATCACTGGTTGTTCTTATTTCTGTAGCTGGTGTCGCCCTTTTATTTTTTGGGTTTAGAGTAATAAGCATGTTTCTGGCGAGTATGATTGGTGTGGTGTTGGCCAAGGATGAAAAGGAATATCGGTATATCTCCTGGATGCCACATGTTACTCAGGCTGGTGTAGCCTTAGGTTTGACCACCGTCGTGGCGGCAACCTTTCCTGACTGGGGTATCCAATTTGAAGCAGTTATTATTGCCATTGTAATAATTAATCAATTAGTTGGACCTCCGCTTTTTAAATGGGCTATTCACAGGGTGAAGGAGAGCCATCTAAGACATTCAGCTCCCGCGTTTGACGGAGTCATGGATGCATTTATTTTTGGTTTAGAAAGCCAATCGATAGCATTGGCAAAACAGCTCAAGGCCAACCGTTGGCAATCTAAAATTATAACTATCGATGGAAAGGACGCGATAATAAAAGATGGTGACTTGGAAATTGTGAGTATTCCAGAGATATCGTTGAGTGAGTTTCAAAAACTGGAAATAGAGAAGGCAGATGCCATCGTGTGCATGCTTTCTGATGAAGAAAACCACAAAATCGCAGAGCTTGTTTATGAGCACATTGGTACACAAGAAGTTATTGTAAGAATAAATGATAGAAAAAATATTGAATTCTTCCACAAACTAGGCAACTTAATCATTGATCCATCCACAGCCATGGTAAGCTTGCTCGATCATTTTGTGCGATCGCCCAATGCTACTTCTTTGCTTTTGGGTATGGATAAATCACAGGATACCCTCGATATTGAAATTACCAATCGTGATATCCATGGTATGACGCTTCGCGATCTACGCCTTCCAACGGATGTGATTATTTTATCAGTCAAACGGAAAGGTCAGATGATCATTTCGCATGGTTACACCAGGCTTCGCTTAAGAGATATCGTTACCCTGGTTGGTTCACC
>DATCZR010000135.1:0-9469 GCA_036525835.1 Cyclobacteriaceae bacterium | reverse complement strand
CCCACTCAATGCTCTGGGTGAACAAATAGAGCGAACCCAATACGCCTACTATTCCAAAGAAAACAAGGACAGAAAAATCACCCATTCCTAAATAACCGTAGGGCTTCTTTCCTACGGTGTAGGCAATAGCGGCCAGAATACTAAGTACACCAAGCCCAAAAAAGAATAAGATGGCTTTCACATTTGTTCCCAAGGATATTTTCAAGAGCCAGATACCAGAAACCAGGCATAATATCACAAATACAATAAGGGCATTTCGCATGGCCCCTTTTGAAATAACGCCAGACTGAACGGCTCGAGAAGGACCAATGCGGCCACTATGGTCTGCTCCATTAACAGAATCCCCATAATCATTCGCCAGGTTAGAGAGAATTTGCAGAAATATAGTGGTGAGTGCGCAGAGGAGAAAAATATCCCATCTAAATGCACCCGATGAGGCTGCCAAAAATCCCCCCATTGCAATACATGACAGGGCTAGCGGTAATGTGCGGGGTCTAAATGCTTCGATCCATGCTTTCACGTGCATGATACAAACTTAAAAAGTTTTGACCTTTAGAAATAAACTTATTGAAGGAGGGAAATAATCTCCTTATCAAGAGGATTTACCTTGGCCGGAAAAAACCCTACCACTTCCCCATTTTTATCGATTACATATTTGCAAAAATTCCAGGACGGAGATTTACCCGATCTAGCTTCAAGCCACTTATAGAGCGGATGCTTGTCGCCCCCTTTAACCGATACCTTTTCGAACATCTGAAACTTCACACCATAATTCTTCTCACAGAACGCAGCAATTTCATCGTTACTTCCAGGTTCCTGCCACAAAAAATTATTTGCAGGGAATCCTAACACTACGACCTTGTCACCGAATTGCTCATGCAACCTTTCCAAATCTGCATATTGATAGGTATAACCGCACTTAGATGCTGTATTTACAATTAACAAATTTTTGCCCTTGAATCTGGAGAAGTCAATTTCTTCCCCATCCAAAGATTTAGCCTTAAATGAATAAATAGACTGGCTTGCGTCCTGTGCGCTTAATTTCGATCCAAATATTGAAGATAACATGAAGGCAGAAGTTAAAATGATGATTCCAATCCCAATAGCCCATTTAACTGACATAAAATATAACACTTTTAAAACAGACCTAATTCACAAATAACACCTCAACGCAAAGAATGTTTACATTCGCTCGGGCACTTCTACCCCTAATAGGCCTATCGATTTTTTCAACACATCTGCTACTTTTTCAGATAAAGCCACCCTCAACTTTAATTTGGATTGATCTGCCTCCGCAAAAATGGGAATAGATTGATAAAATTGATTGTATTCCTTAGCCAGATCATACGCATAGTTGGCAATAATGCTCGGAGCGTAGTCTTTGGCTGCATCCTGTAACCTGCCTGGATATATAGAGAGCAGGTTGATTAACTGTTGCTCATTAGGCATGAGACTGTTTATTTGGTTCAAATCACCCGAAATATCCATCTTTGCTGCTTTGCGGACAATAGATCTAATTCTGGCGTGGGTGTATTGTATAAAAGGTCCAGTATGCCCCTGAAGCTGAATCGATTCGTTGGGGTCGAACATCATCCGTTTTTTTGGATCCACCTTCAACAAATAAAATTTCAAGGCGCCAATGCCGATCATTTCAAAAAGTTTATGAGCTTCTTGTTCGCTGACCTCATCAATTTTCCCTAACTCACGGCTTTGCTTCTCGGCTTCTTCAATCATTTCTGCCATCAAATCATCAGCATCAACTACAGTACCTTCCCGAGATTTCATTTTTCCGGAAGGCAGATCGACCATACCATAAGACAAATGATAACACTCCTTGGCCCAGGCATATCCCAACTTAGCCAAAATCAAAAAGAGCACTTTGAAATGATACTCTTGTTCATTACCGACTGTATATACCTGCCTGCTTATTTTCGGGAAATCCCTAAACCTAAGGATAGCCGTGCCAATATCCTGAGTCATGTAAACAGATGTGCCATCTGAGCGCAACAGTACCTTCTGATCAAGTCCATCTGCTGTAAGGTCAACCCACACAGATCCATCATCCTTTTTAAAAAAGACTCCTTTTTCAACACCTTTCAAGACCTCCTCTTTACCTAACAAATAGGTTTCAGATTCGAAATAAAGTTTATCAAAAGTAACACCCATCTGATGGTAGGTGGATTCAAAACCCTTATACACCCAGCCATTCATGGTCTTCCATAGTGAAACAATATCCGCATCCTTCTGCTCCCACATTTGCAGCATATCTACAGCCAATTTCATAATGGCTGAATCTTTCTCTGCTTGTTCTTGAGGAATCCCCTGATCAACTAATTCTTTTACTTCCTTTTTGAATTGCTTATCGAATTCAACATAGTACTTCCCAACCAGCTTATCTCCTTTGAGACCACTGCTTTCGGGTGTATCTCCATTGCCAAACAATTGCCACGCGGCCATTGATTTACAAATATGGATACCCCGATCATTAATGATTTGCACTTTGTGCACCTCATACCCGATTGCTTTATAAATCGCTGACACACTCCAGCCCAAGAAATTATTTCGAAGGTGACCTAAGTGTAAAGGCTTGTTGGTATTCGGTGAAGAATACTCAACCATGATCTCTTTGCCCGATGAAGGTAACGTGCCATAATTTTTATCACTTTGAATAGCATGAAATACTTCTATCCAAACTTGATCTCTGAGCACCAGGTTTAGAAACCCCTTTACTACGTTAAACCTGCTGATTAAGTTAGTATTATCTAACAGCCATTGACCTATGAGCTGCGCGGTTTCCTCGGGCTTCTTCTTTGATAATTTTAACAGCGGAAAACAAACCAGGGTGTGTGATCCTTCAAAATCGGGATTGGTAGGCTGAAGTTGAATATTTTCTGGTACAGCACTAAATAGCGCATTGATTGCTTCACCAATTTTAATACTAAGAGTAAGATCTAGTTTCATGGATTGTAAATTTCCTCAATCAAATTCGTGCCTGGCGCCATGATGGTATATTATTGTTGCTACAGAAGGTTAACGCCAGTAATCGATTACATATCAAGGATATAGGCAAAGATCAAAGGCGCCACGATTGTGGCATCACTTTCAATGATGTACTTGGGTGTTTCTATACTAAGTTTTCCCCAGGTTATCTTTTCATTAGGCACGGCACCGGAATAGGATCCATAACTGGTTGTGGAGTCGCTTATCTGACAGAAGTAACTCCAGAAAGGAACGCCATCCCTGCCCAGATCCTGGTGCAGCATGGGAACCACACAAATTGGAAAGTCACCGGCAATGCCACCACCTATTTGAAAGAACCCAATTCCTTCCTTACCTGAATTGTTGGTGTACCAGTCAGCGAGCCAAACCATATACTCGATGCCACTTTTCATCGTTGATGCTTTCAACTCACCGGTAAGACAGTATGAAGCAAAAATATTTCCCATAGTAGAATCCTCCCATCCAGGCACAACCATTGGCATATTCCTTTCTGCCGCTGCGATCATCCAAGAATTTTTGGGATCGATCTCATAATATTGTTTTAGATCACCGCTGTTTAACAGGCGAAACATAAACTCATGCGGAAAGAGTCGCTCTCCCTTATCTTCTGCATCTTTCCAAACTTTGAAAAGATGGGCTTGCAGTTTCCGAAATGCCTCTTCCTCTGGAATACAAGTATCAGTAACCCGATTTAAATGATTTTGCAAAAGGTCCCACTCTTGCTCCGGAGTTAAGTCGCGATAATTTGGAATTCTTTTATAATGAGAGTGGGCAACCAGGTTCATTATATCTTCTTCCAGGTTGGCTCCCGTACACGAAATGATATGGACCTTATTCTGGCGAATCATTTCCGCGAAACTTATTCCCAGTTCACCTGTACTCATGGCACCGGCCAGGGTCACCATCATTTTTTTACCACTTTCTACGTGCACTTTATAAGCTTTAGCTGCGTCAACTAATGCGGCCGAATTGAAGTGTAAATAATTCTTTTCAATAAAATCGGAGATGGGTCGGTTTTTGCTCATCATCAATGGATTATAACAATTATGCGCGAAATTAAGTAAAATCGAAGAGTATTAGATGGTTAAATTTTGCTTAAAAAGCCTGAAATAATATTTAGCGCTTGTAGTTACAATTTTGTCCAAATGCTAGTCTTTATAGAAATCATTTGATATTTAGCGGTCAATGAAATTTATCAGCTCTGCCCTCCTTTTAATAATGGCCATGGTCATACCTGGCCTTACCCAGGACGATGATCAGTTCACCTTGGTGAGAGAAGACGATTCTATTTACGTTTATGAACGATGGATTATTTTTCCCGATTCTGATCCTCCTCAAGATGCCCGAGAGGTAAAAGGAGAATTTTATGTCAACACTAACATCAATAAGGCATTCCAGCTTTTGAAAAATGAAAAATGGATCATGACATGGCAAAAACATGTTACAGAATTCAAAGTTTACCCCTTACCCACCGACACAGCCTGGCTTGAGTATTCTTACCATGACATCCCTTGGCCTGTAAGCGACCAGGACCATTTTTTAGTCTATCACATAGTTGAAAAAAATGAAAACAAAATATTTGTTGTTTTTGAGACCACGTCCAACAATTTACTGGCTCCAATTAGAGATGGGGTTACCCGGATGAATTTACTGGGAAGCTGGACTTTCCATAAATTAAATGATACGAAAATTAAAGCGACTTATCGTATCATTTCTCAACCCAGCAGCATTCCACGAATATTTACTGATCCCGTCATCAGAAGAAACCTGATGTCGACCATCAAGGCGTATATTAAAATTCTGGAAGAAGAAAAGTTGTAGACTATTCGACCGGCACCGGACGAGAGGCAATTGATTTAGCCGTTGCCTCCAATATTTCAAAAGCACTTTCAGCCATTCGGTTTTCGGTATCCAATGTTGGATTGACCTCTACAATTTCCCAAGCACAAACTTTTGGATCTTTGGCAAGTTCTTCATTCAACAATTTAGCCTCTTCTACTGTGAGCCCATTAGGTACCGGGGTACCTGTGCCGGTAGAAAAACGAGAATCAATACTATCTACATCAAACGAAACATAAATAAGATCACAGTGATCCAGCATTTTAAGTGCCTGTAGTGCTGTCTTTCGCGATCCAAATTTTTTCACCTCTTCCGTAGTGATAAATCCCATACCATACTTATTGATGAGATAGTTCTCAGGTTTTTCTAAATCACGCACAGCAATGTACACAAAGTCTTCAGGGTAAGTTTTTGCTCCCGGGATTCCCACATTCTTAATTTGTTCCCAGTATTCGATTGTCTCGTTCTTTGGATCGTTAATCTTGCATTCCAAATTATCAATATCACACGCCATAGCCACAGGCATGCCATGCATATTGCCAGATGGTGTAGTATAGGGAGTATGAATATCTGCATGGGCATCAATCCAAATGATACCCAATCTTTGTTTAGGATTTGCTTTTTTGATACCCGCTATCGTTCCGTAAGCAGTACTGTGATCACCCGCCATCACCAACGGAAAATGATCATCTAATAAGGTCTCATACACCTCAAGGCACACCCGCTCCTCCATGATTAAGACTCCATCAATGAATTTGGCCTGCGCATGTTCAGCCCCATCAAAGAGAAGTTCATTCACGTTTTCCACTTCTACTGAATCATATTGCCTGAATAGATCAGACTTAAGGTCGAGACTGGCAATTTTCATTGCCTCCACACCAAGGCTTGCACCACGGGTACCTGCCCCGATCTCCGATTTCACCTCGATGATTTTTATATCGTTCACTTGAAGAAAATTAATTGTTGAAAAAAATCTATCCTACTTAAAAAACTAACTCAAAAGCCTAAATTAGTCCCTTTATAAATCTGGCAAAGGGTGGCAATTTGGATGCTTAAAGCTGGAAAAGAGATCTGACATACAGATTTAAATTTCGAATTGTAAAGATGGCAAAATTATACCAATATTGCACCCTTCTAAAAACCCCTATACTGTGAAATGAAGAGCTACCGTGATCTAATAGAGCAAACTTTTGAATTCCCTCAAAAGGAGTTTAAAGTTTGGGAAAACGAGCTGTACTTTAATGAAGTTCCTTTAATGGATATCATCAAGGAGTATGGCACACCGCTCAAACTCACCTATTTGCCCAGAATTAGTGAAAACATCCGCTTCGTACAGGCAACCTTTAACAATGCCATAGAAAAGTTCAAATATAAAGGAAGCTATACCTATTGCTATTGCTCCAAGTCTTCGCACTTCTCTTTTGTGATGGAGGAATCCTTGAAAAATGATGTACACCTGGAGACTTCATCTGGCTTTGATATTCCCATAATCAGAAGTCTTTACGCTCAAGGGAAAATCTCTAAAGACACTTTTATTTTGTGCAATGGATTCAAAATGCCGCGCTACACAAATAATATAGTTGATTTGTTAAATGAAGAATTCAATTGCATACCTATTCTGGATACGATTAGTGAAATTGATATTTATGAATCAAAAGTCAACAAACCCTTTAAGGTTGGTATTCGCGTTGCTTCTGATGAAGAGCCTAAATTTGAATTTTATACTTCGCGACTCGGTGTAAGGTATAGTGATATCGTTCCCTTGTATCGGGATAAAATTGAAAAGAGTGAGAAAGCGACATTAAAAATGCTTCATTTCTTCATCAATACCGGCATCAAAGATACGGCATACTATTGGAGTGAACTGAGCCGTTTTATATTCAAGTATTGCGAATTAAAAAAAATGTGCGATTCGTTGGATTCGATTGACATCGGAGGAGGATTTCCCATCAAGCAATCGCTCACATTCCATTACGATTATAAATACATGATCGAACAGATCGTGGAAAACATCAAATGGATCTGTGATAAAAACAATGTGCCGGTACCGCACATATTTACCGAATTCGGAAGTTATACGGTTGGAGAAAGTGGAGCCATTCTGTATTCAGTTGTTGATCAGAAACTGCAAAACGACAAAGAACTTTGGTACATGATCAACGGGTCTTTTATTACTCAGATGCCCGATGCCTGGGGATTAAACCAGAAATACATATTACTGCCCGTCAATAAATGGGACGATCCCTATCATAAGATCAATATGGGGGGCCTCACCTGCGACAGTATGGATTATTATAATTCGGAAGCGCATACGGGTGAAGTGTTTTTACCCATGATCAATGACGAAGAGCCGCTTTACATTGGTTTTTTTCATACTGGTGCCTATCAGGAGTCTTTGGGTGGCTATGGTGGCATTCAGCATTGTCTCATACCCGCACCGAAACATGTACTGATCAGCCGGAATGAAGACGGTGAGATTTCAACCAAACTTTTTGCGCCAGAGCAGGGAAGCGAATCCATGCTGAAAGTATTGGGTTATGAAAATCCTGAATAAACACAAGCATTACCTTTACGCAATCTTGCTGATAGGCATTTTAAGTAAGCCTGCCTATACTCAGACTACATATCAACAAGCTCGAGATTCAAAACTAACCATCGATGGCACCTCAACCCTTCACGACTGGAGCATGACGTCCAGCGAAGGAAGGTATAATGCTGAATTTGAATTCAGCGAGGATGGTAAGCTAATAAAACTAAATGCGCTTACATTCTCCATTCGCTTTGAAAGCCTGAAGAGTGGCAGCAATGCCCTGGACAAAAATGCGTACAGCACCATGGAAACGGAAGTACATAAAGACATAATTTTTAAACTGTCAAAAGCCTTAGTAAACCCTCAAAATATATATTGTACGGGCAACCTCACCATTGCTGGAACAACGAATCTCATTGATCTTGATGTCGTCTATCAATTGACAGATAGAGGTCAGATTATTTGCTCTGGTGCAAAGAAGCTTAAAATGAGTGACTATCATATTGACCCACCCGTCTTCATGTTTGGTACGGTGCGAACCGGTGATCAAATCTCGATAAGCTTTAATGTAAGGCTTGTACCGGCAAATCCATAATGCAGATTACCCTGTTGGGTTATCCGTTTTCATCCAACAAAAGTACCAGGTGAAAATTGACTTCAATGGAATCCTCCACTTTAACCAATCCCATCATCCTGGTTGGTGGTATCAAATTGAAATCAGAAAAGGTAAAGCTTCTTCCTCCTTTAAGATGAATTAATCCGGAAGGTTCCACTTCTATGGTACAAATTACGTTAAACGGTTTGGCGACGCCCGCCAATGATATGCGCATTCTTCCGTTGAAAGAATCCTTACCTGTGCTAAGCTGGGGAATACGCTCGAATGAAATAAATTCAATAGAAACGACAGGGTACTCATTGTATTTGATAGTTTCCCGAAAATCATGGGTCATCAGCTGCATACCGCAATCAAACCGTTGCGCTTCCAGGCCCACAAAACCTTGCGTGAATATTGGCCTTTTTCTTGCTCCGCCTTCTTGCAGCACCAGGGTATCCTTGCCAGTATAGCTTGTTATGGCGCATTGATACGAATTAACATTCGTCTTCCCGTTGATAATAATTTTACTTGCGGGCTGAACGATAAGGCGGTGAGTCAAAACGCCTCCTGGATGGAATGGACGGAAGCCGGTTACTAAAATTAAAACAATCCCAACAAAAATTGCCCTCATTGATTACGCTTAATACTTACGATCATTTCAGCAGTCGAGTATACTTGAAAGTGCCTAAATACAAAAGTTGTTCCGGATTGCTCCGGAACAACTTTTTGCTAGACAATTTTGCATTTTTTTAGAAGCTAATCGCTGCTTCAATCATAATTCCATCAAATTTGGCCTTCTGAAAAGCAGTTCCATTCCAACCATCTCCATCTCGTGTTTCAGAGACATACTCAAGTTTAGTAACAATATTGTCGGTCATAAACCATCCAAAAGCGAAGTTCCGACGGTTGATTTTCCTGTCGGCAGCCGCATCAGTTGCATTTCCATTCACCCCATTGAATCGAGCACCAACGTAGAAATTCTCGTTTCCGCCAAATCTGTAAAGTAACTCAGCAGCTGTATGAGTGTATTCGCCTCCGACACTGCTTTCTCCATTGCTGGTCATTTCGTAGACTCCAAAGAATTCAAGTCCTTTAAACTTCACAAATGGATTGATCATTATTGCATTGAGATATTTCCACCCTGGATTAAGCCTTGGTTGAAAGTCATTATTCTCAGTTCTTCTGTTGTACACTTCATAATAACGTGCTCCAGCCCGGTCTCCATTGTATAAGTACTCACGGGTGCTCTTGTCTGAACTTGCGTAATAAGATCCTGTAAGACGCAATCTCAAATCATCATTGACTTGTTTGTCATAGCCTAGTTTCAAGTATACTGAAGGACCATTATCGCCATCCACTGGTAATGCATTTGCTCCTGTAGTTGGATCTGCGGCAGTCTGATTCAGTCTACCATTTGTAATTCCAACGACTCCTAAAATTCCGTTCTTTTGAATGGTTACTTCTCCAAATGGCTCTGTAGTAAATGAATCCATGATGTAGTTGCC
>DATCZR010000134.1:0-3537 GCA_036525835.1 Cyclobacteriaceae bacterium | reverse complement strand
CCCATGAACAACGCAACAATTATGCTCATCAGAAAAAAAGCAGGCAGGTTTTCATTAAACCTAAAAAGATATTCATTGCCCCCAGGTGCGCTTTTATATCTGATTATAAATGACAGTATTAATGCCAGTAAGGGGGCTTCCAAAAGATTGATTATCAGGTATTGTGTGTTGCTTATTTTGGATTTCAAATCGCGCGATGCAAAAATAAGCATCTGCTTTATCCTGTTGGGAATTTTTAGTGATTGAGGAGGATCTTCCTTTTCATCGGCAACATGTACTATTTTAAATTTGTTTTTGTACATATCATGCCACTGTATAGGAGTTACTTTTCTCTTGTTGGTGGGCTGCCCATACTCATCTACCACTTTAGCTTCTATGATATTAAATATTTGTTCGGGATTTACATTTCCGCATGCTTCACATTGACCCCGCTCGCTATGAACTTGATGAGTTATACGCTTAAAGTATGAAACCGCGTCAACCGGTGCCCCCAGATAAGTAGGATAACCGCCAGTATCCATGATAATCATTTTATCAAACATCTTATAGATATCCGATGAAGGTTGGTGAATAACTACGAATACGAGTTTTCCCTTTAAAGAAAGTTCTTTCAGTAAGTCAATTACGTTTTCTGAATCACGGGAGGAAAGACCCGAAGTGGGTTCATCCAGGAAAAGGATAGCTGGCTCCCTGATCAATTCCAGTGCAATGTTCAGTCTCTTGCGTTGACCTCCACTAATCTTTTTATCCAGCACACTGCCTACTTTTAGGTCTTTCCTGGCATCCAAACCAAGATTTACGAGCACACGAGAAACTCTGTTTTTGATTTCATCATCTGTTAAATTGGCAAAGCACAGTCTGGCATTGTAGTAAAGATTCTCGAAAACGGTCAACTCTTCTATTAGGAGGTCATCCTGAGACACATAACCAACAACTCCTTTGATTTTGTCTTGTTTTTCATGAATGTTGTATCCATTGATTAAAATCTTCCCTTTGGTTGGTTTTTCGAGTCCGGCTAGTACATTAAGCAGAGTAGTTTTCCCTGCTCCACTAGCTCCCATGATGCCAAGTAGTTTGCCGGGGCCTTCGGAAATAGTCACATTTCGGAGTCCAATAGCGCCACTGGAGAATCTGTACTCTTCAATCTTGGCATTAAATGAAAGCTTGGTAGTTTGAATTTCCTCATTAAAGTCAGCTACGATATCGCTGTAATATAAGGCACCACCAGCTTGCAACTTGATGGTACTGCCATGTGAAAACAGATAAATTCGATTGTGCTGCATCACAAAGCCATTTAATGTATGGGATTCTTCTCCCAGATATTGTGCGAAATACAATTCCACACTAGGTACCTTCATGAAGAAAAGATTGCCATCAATCTCTGTTTGAATGTGCTTTTGATTTTCAGCTGACTTTTCCGCAGAAGCATTTACTACCAGGATATCGGAAAAATTCAATTCCGACATATCGGTGGTCACCACAAATGTTTCAATCAGTTTATATTCTGCCGCACTGATGTTAAAAACCGTTGACACGGTGTTGATAATTTCCATTCGCTGCGGAGTGAAATTATTATCTGCACCAACCAGCTCAAGCAGTTTGATCAATACAATAACCTTCTGCTTTTGCGTGAGCGTCCGATTTATCTTTTTACAAATACCGAGCGTAACAATAGAATCTTTAACAGAGGGAGTAGTAAATGTGGTTATTTCCCTGGCTGCATTGTGTTCATTGTATTCTGAATATTTATCATACCGATCGAGGTACTCCTGAATTGAAGCTTGATCCAACTCTTGCTGAAAGAAGCGAATAACATATTGACGTTCATTGATAGTAACCCCTCCATCCTGCTTGGTGATGATGGCAAAAAGTTGAGTTAACGCTTTGAGTATCTCTTCACTCATTGGTAGTTACAATTCGATAGTATTAAATAGGTTTATATTCAAAAGGAACGCTTACGAGCTCTGCAAGTTCTTCCCCAATTTCCTCCATGTCTTCGTCATCTTCATTAAAATACCAGCTAACCTTTGCTCCGCTTATCGATTCCAGCACCATTAGGATGTCAAGTATAGATTTGGCTGATTCGGTGTTAAGATACTCAAATTTGAATGTAAAAGAGGTCTCCATCTTAGGGGTAACGGCATATTCATTGAGCCATTTCAAGACCGCCTGATAAAAATCATGAGGATTATCGCTTAATGATCTTCCTGTTATTTCAAACTGCTCAAGGTTGGCGTCCAATACAACTTCAGGAGTTTCGTTAGTGGCGGAAATATGCAATGGATCCATTCTGTTTCGGATGATGATAAGTATTAAAATTTTGTTATGACAATGCGTACCATTATCATCTGAGTGACCAATTTAGAGGATTATGTTGTATAAATAAAGTAATGATATTGTTGGAATTTCAAGAAGTCTTGATCAGGTTCTCCTTATTGAAGCTGAAAGGCAAAAGAAAGGAAGCGGAAGGAAAGATGACCCAATTCGATTCTTTGGTGAGCATGACTATTTGAATCGGTTTTTTTTGTCTATTCTCAAATTCAGCCATTACTTGCCGGCACGCTCCACAAGAAGTGGTTGCCGTCAGTTCTTTCTGGTTTTTTTTATGAGCAACCACCGCAAGTTTCTTAATAATTTTATTAGGGTGAGCCGCTGCTATTGCATATAGTGCGACCCGCTCAGCGCACATGCACAGCGGATAGGAGGCATTTTCGTGATTGGCACCGGTGATAACCGTGTCATCATCCAGAATAATGGCGGCTCCAACATGAAATTTCGAATATGGAGCGTAGGCATGATGAGCTGCATCTTTTGCCTTATGCACCAGATATTTCGATTCAGAATCGAGATCTTCTATGTGATGAAATGTCTGCAATCCTTTCATGGTTCAAAGGAAGTAGCCTTACTAAAAATAATAAAGCTTGATGTTCCTAAAAAGGATTTGATCATATTTCCTTTAATTTGGCACCAGATTTATTAAAGGGCACAACTAATTTGTGATTAACCCTTTGATTGTTAGATAAGAACTAATGAAAAAATCAATTCTGGTACTAGGGGCAGGCAGGTCTTCTTCAGCGCTCATTTCCTATCTTTTGGAAAATGCGGAAAAGGGTGATTGGCATGTTACCGTTGGTGATTACTATATAGAATCTGCAATAGAAAGGATTGGTCAATCGAAATTTGGTGCAGCCATCCGATTTAATATGGAAGAAACGGCCTCGTGCAGCCAGGCGGTATCAGCTGCTGATGTTGTCATCTCACTAGTTCCTGCAGACTTGCACACCAAAGTGGCAGCATTGTGTTTAGCATTCGGCAAGCATTTATTTACCGCGAGCTATGTTTCGGATAAAATGCAGTCTTTCCACGAAGAGGCCAAGTCGAAGGGCTTGTTATTTATGAATGAATGTGGACTTGATCCAGGGATTGATCACATGAGTGCAATGGAGATTATCGATAAGATCAAGGGAAGAGGTGGAAAGATTCTATCCTTCGAATCTTTTGCGGGTGGACTGATTGCTCCAGAGACGGCTCCTGACA
>DATCZR010000133.1:0-3220 GCA_036525835.1 Cyclobacteriaceae bacterium | reverse complement strand
CTTGGCATACTCGTTGGTAACCATATCCAGCACCATGATGGCAAACATGCGTGAGTCATTGACAATACCTCCCCATATCTGCCGCGCCTCCCATAAGCGTCCGTATACCGCATTACTCTGAAAACCGATAAGAAAAGCTACGGCTGTACCAATTAATGCCAGTGCGGTCCAGGGTACCTGAAGCCATTGAAGCCCCATAACTTCATATAGCACAGTAACAATGACTGCAGAGATAACAAAGAATCGAAGCTCCCTGCGTGTCCAGCGCAGCATCGTTCGGCCGCTGTATTTCTTTTTGGTATACATAGTTATAAATTAATAAAAGCTAACGTATTGCAAATGAGTCATATTCCAAATGATATGACTTCAAAAATTATTAGCCTCTTTTGGCCTTCTCTTTAAGGTCTTCCACTCTTTGTTTGTAATAAGCGTTACCACTAATCTCATAAGCTTTGGCTGCCCACTTCAAAGCTTTGTCATATTCGTTGATTTTTTCATAATAATCCGCCATCGAATCATAGGTGTTTGGACTGCTTGGGTAAAATCTAATACCCATTTCAAAAAACATTTCTGCCTTTTCCCTTTGATCCATATCCATACTCATGTAGCCAAGCGTATTAAAAACATCTTCAGGATATGGAGGTACCTCATAGCCAAAATGATCGCTCAGCTTATTTGCACGGTAATTTATGATACTGATCAATTCTTCAGCTGAAGTTGTAGGTGAGTTGAATTTATCCGTATTTTCCCACTGATACCATTCAAAATCAAATAGTAAACCATCCATAATAGATGGAAATGGGATAGTGCCGTGAATATCTCTTGGATAAAACTTCCATTCAAAAGCCAGTTCATTTTTCTGTTGCCGCCTTACTTCATCTGCAAAAGCAATATTAGACCTGGAAAACAAAGTATAGCTTGAGGTGTCCTGCATTACATTATCAATGGTAATCCCAGAATCTTGCATATGCAATTGCCCACTCAACGTCATAAATAACGATTTTCTTTTAAGGCTCTGAATCGCTAGTTTTTCTCTCGCTTGCAACAATAATCTTTGGTTATCCCAATCGAGACTTGGGTCAATTGCTATATAGTTGGAAAACAGCTGTGGATGATTAATTAGAGTATATACAGCAAACAAGCCTCCGTATGAATGACCAATTAAAGTCCTAAAACCTGTTACTGGATATTTTTTCTCTATAAAAGGAATCAATTCTATCTCAATGAAGGTACTGAAATTGGCTGCACCTCCATTTTCTTCATTAAAAGGTATTCCATACTTTTCCTTTATTGTTGAAGGTGTTAAGTCTCTTGTTCTATTATGGTCATTAGAAATGCCGACAAGCACCATTTCTGGCGTAAATCCACCATCATAAAAGCTTTGCACATCGTTGACTGTGGGCAGAAGTACTTCTCCATCTAAAATGAAAACAACAGGATATTTTTTGTGACTTTTCTCGTTGTAATTAGCCGGGAGTTGTATATACAATTTTCTATATTCATTCAGGGTTTGAGAATAAAGACTATCTGGCGCACCTACCTTTTGCAGATACTTGCCGCTTTGATTTGGTTGTGCATTGACAAATTGTTGAAAGAAAATAATCAGTACAATAAATAAGATTACCTGTATTCGACTTGTCATTTATTTCCGTTTATATAGTTCAAATCATTCTTGTAAGCGCTGTGTGCCCCATTTTTTGAATCATACAAAGTAGTGCTTTTGTAATCCCGTTCAAAAGAAGGAACCCAGCTAGTAACAAAACATCACGTTATGAACGTGTCTCCATGGTTGGCAAAGAAGATCAGCATAGGCTTAGGCGCCACTTACATCGACTTACCCACTACTTACATCAACTTTTCCCTTCACACTCAAAATCCAGTATTACTTTGTATTTTTAGTTAGCTAAATTCATCCAACTAAAAGTGACTAGCATGCTTACCGCCCCCATTCTTACCAAAAACCCCACACTTTACGTCTTCCTGCCGATCTACTATGCCGTATGGTCGGATGCTGTGCTCACACCCACCGAAATCAGTACCATTGAGAGCCTGCTGACTAAACAGGAGTGGTTATCAAAACAGGAAAAGGAATTTTTATTGGCGCAACTTGACCCTACCTCTCCTCCCTCCCCCGATGAGCTGAAGGCCTGGCTTGCAGAAATCCAAAAAGTAGCCAACCAGGAAAGTGCCGATAAAAAGCTTGGCCTGGTTGAGATTGGCCTGGCACTTGCCAATCTCCATAATTCCAAAAATGGAATTTCCACCAAGGCCAAAGAATCATTGCACGAAATTGAAGATGTCCTGGGATTAATAAGTAGTGAATCCACCTTCCTTTTCAATGCGGCCAAACGCAAAACCATCACGGAAAGTCAGGTCACCAAGTCTTCCTTTGACATCAATACCATGGCCGCGTTGCTCGATGGCCAGTATGCCGACATCATTAAAAAAGTAAAGACAATTACCTCCGACCCAGCTTTTCAATACATCGATACCGACAACCTCAACGAGCGCAGGGAAAAAGTTTTGGAATGGTGTAAACTGCTGGCCAAACAAGGTTTTGGTTCCATGGCCTTCCCCAAAGAATATGGTGGAGGTGGCAGTATGGGCAACTACTTCGCCATTATGGAAACACTCAGCTACCACGACCTGAGTATGGTGATCAAGTTTGGTGTACAGTTTGGACTATGGGGCATGAGCATATATTTCCTCGGCACAGAAAAACATCATAAGAAATACCTTAAAGACATCGGCACGTTAGAATTGCCAGGGTGCTTTGCAATGACAGAGACAGGTCATGGTTCCAATGTGAAAGGCATTCTCACCACGGCCACCTATGATCATACTGACAAAACCTTCACCATTCATACGCCCAATGAATCGGCACGGAAAGAATACATCGGCAACGCGGCATTACACGGACAAGTGGCCACTACCTTCGCCAAACTCATCATTGACGGACAAGATTATGGCGTGAGCGCCTTTGTCGTTCCGCTTCGAGATAAGCAAGGCAACTTGCACCCTGGAGTCACCATCAAAGACTGCGGCCGCAAGATGGGTCTTAACGGTGTTGATAACGGGGTGATCTATTTTGATCATGTACGTATCCCAAAAGACGACATGTTAGATCGCTTTGCCGGTGTGGATGACAATGGAAAATTTACGAGTCCCATTGCCAGTGACAACCGTAGGTTTTTTACGATGTTGGGCACACTGGTCGGTG
>DATCZR010000132.1:0-7979 GCA_036525835.1 Cyclobacteriaceae bacterium | reverse complement strand
CTAGTTTACGGATTCAATTTGGTTTTTGTACTCTTTGAAGGCACGATAAATGCCTGATGCAATTAAATCCTGACCATTATCTCCTGATAGGTATTTTTCTTCGTTTCGATTGGTTAAATATCCAACTTCCACCAACACACTTGGCATGCTCGTTCTCCACAACACCCAAAACCCGGCCTGTTTCACACCTAAACTTCTCCGACCCACTCTTTCTTGAAATTGGCTTTCGATCAAGTCAGCCAGTTTTACACTACTCTCTTGATAGGCACTTTGTGCCAATGAAAACAGAATATAAGACTCGGGACTATTGGGATCGAATCCTTCGTATCGTTCTTCATGGTTTTCGTCCAAAAGAATTACCGCATTTTCTCGCTTGGCTACCTCCATATTTCCATCTGCCTTGTGCGGGCCCATTACGTATGTTTCTGTGCCATGTACTTCCGATCTGCTTAGCGCATTGGCATGGATGGAGATAAAAAGATCCGCTTTGATTTTGTTAGCGATATTGGCCCGCTCATCCAGTGGGATGTACCTATCATCCTCGCGGGTATATACCACTTTTACTCCAGGCACATTTTGTTTGATATAATTTCCCACCTTTTTGGCTATGCTTAGGGTAATGTGTTTCTCAAGCGCACTCACGCCATGGGTGCCAGGATCTTTTCCTCCATGACCTGCGTCAATTACAATGGTGTCTACTTTGAATCCGGTGCGTATAGGGGATGCGGAGGAGATTAGCAAGGTTATTGCTATAAGTGAGGCTTTGAATCCGATATTCTTCACAGGCTTAATAATGTCTAAAGTATTTGCAATAACTTTACGCAAAGTTGTGAATTTTTCACTAAAAGCTAAACACCTGGAAATCAAACCAGAAGGCGTGAGGAGACATTTTTTTTTCATTTTCCTTATACTTTGCCTACTAATTGTTTCAATTCCCTCCCTCGCTCAGGTAGAGACCCCTGTCCTGGCCCCCAAACTGCCTTTCCCTGCTCAGAGCGACTCACTGGGATTGGCGCCACAACAGCTTAGTAACAAAAACGATACCTTAATCAATAAGACAGATTCGTTGGATATACCGTCCCCTGAAAGTGATATCGAAACCACTATTTTTTATTCAGCCCGAGATTCGATCAATTCAAGTTTTGAAACCCAAATCATCAAATTATATGGCCAGGCAAAGATTACTTATGGCGAGATAGAATTAGAAGCGGAGGAAATACTCATTGACTATGAAAAATCCACTATCACCGCCCGGGGCAAGCTAGATACTTTAGGCAGGCGCGTTGGATTACCTATTTTCAAGAATGCAAATGAAGTGTATGAGACCCGGGATATGGTATACAATTTCAAAACAAAAAAAGCCAAAATTTCAGAGGTGGTAACACAACAAGGTGATGGATTCATACATGGAGATGTAGTATATAAAAATGATAAAAACGAATTATTTACAATAGGTAATGCCTACACAACATGTAATTTATCTCACCCCCATTTTAGAATAATCTCCCATAAGGCCAAAGCCATACCAAATGATAAAGTGGTAACTGGCCCCTTCTATATGGAACTCAACGATGTTCCTTTGCCCTTAGGGTTTGCCTTTGGCATGTTTCCCTCACCACGAAAAAGTGCATCTGGCATATTGGTACCCTCCTATGGTGAAGAAGCCCGCAGGGGTTTCTTCTTGCGAAATGGGGGATATTATTTTGATATTAACGATTATATCAAACTCGCCCTGACAGGCGATCTGTATAGTAAAGGTTCCTCTGCTTTCTATATCAATTCCAGTTATCGAAAACGATATGCTTACACAGGAAGTTTAAATTTTAGCTCAACCACGAATCGGTTTACAGATAAGATTGAGGACAATCAAAAAATCAGGGACTTCAGATTAGCCTGGTCTCATTCGCCTCAGACGAAAGGCACTGGTCGTTTTTCCGCCTCAGTCAATGCGGCCACTTCTAGTTTTACCAACAATAATTTTCTGGGCTTAAATGGCGACCCCAATTCCATAAGGCCTGATAATACAACTCGTAAAATGAATTCGAATGTCTCCTACTCAAAAACGTTTAAGGGAACTCCTTTTTCTCTGGGAGTTAATATGAGGCATAGTCAAGATTTGGTAACAAAAAGAGTTGACTTGCCCTTACCAGACTTAAGTTTCAATGTGAATAACGTCTACCCTTTCAAGAAATCACAAAGGGAATTCTTAGAAAACTTAACGATTAAATACACAGCCAAAGCAACCAATCAAATAACCAACAGCCTGGGTCCTATTGGCGATGTAATTGATAGCATCATTCCTTTTACTTTCGACAACTTACCAACTTTTCTTAAAAATTCCAGAAAAGGTGTTCGGCATAATATCCCCATCGGTACTTCAGTAAAAGCGCTGAAACATTTTACCATGTCACCTGGAATTGAATACAGTGAATACTGGTACTTCGAAAAATTGAACTGGGGCTACAATGGTGATAGCACCGGTATAGTTGTATTGGATACAATTCAACAATTCAACAGGGTTGCTAATTATAGTGGAGGTATAAATCTAACAACAAGGCTCTATGGTATGTACATATCCAAAAATCCAGATCGAAAGTTAAAAGCAATCCGGCACATTGTCAATCCGAGTATTGGCTACAGTTTTCAACCAGACTTCACAGCAGCCAAGTTTGATTATTACCAAAAATTCACCTCTTCCAATGGCAATGAAATCCTTAAATCTCGACATGAGGGAGGCAGATTTGTATATGGGTCATCGGCTCAAAATTTAAGAAGTGCCATGACCTTTAGCATTGGAAACAACCTGGAAATGAAAATTCAAAATGCTACAGACACTGTGGATAGAAAAATATCTCTATTAAACAATTTGAGCATTGCCTCAAATTATAATTTCGCTGCAGACTCATTTAAATTGTCCCCCTTTTCAATGAGTGCAAACACCAACATTCTGGATGATAAAATAAACATTAATATAGGCGCTACGCTTGACCCTTACCAGTTTAGAGTTGACAGCATTGGAACACGAGAGAACAACTTGGGTAAAATTTATGAAACTAAAATTAGCAGGTACACCTGGAAGGATGGATTTAAACTAGGTCAAATTACAAGCATGAATCTCGCCTTCAGCACCAACTTAAGTCCGAAGGGAAAAAAAAGTGATGCAGATACCAGAACCAAGATTTCACAGGCTAACATCTCAGAGACAGATAAAGATTTTCTACTCAATAATCCTGATGCTTACGTAGATTTCAATGTCCCTTGGAATCTTAGACTCAATTACAATATCAGCTACTCCAAACAAGGAAGACAGGAAGCAAACATCACTCAAGCAGTAAGACTTAATGGAGATATTTCGTTAACCGAAAAATGGAAGGTCACTTTTAATTCCGGTTACGATTTAGAAACCAAAGAATTCACGCAAACATTCTTTAGTGTCAATCGCGACCTCCACTGCTGGCAGGTTAGCTTAGGCTGGACACCCTTTGGCACTTTCCAGTCATATAATTTTTCCATCGGGGTGAAGTCTGGCATGCTGCGAGACCTTAAGCTGGACCGAACGCGTTCCTTCTTCGATGTGAGATAAATTATAATTTAGCAAGCCATCCTTCCACTTCATCAAGGGTGGGATTCTTTACCTCCTCCAATTTCATTTTCTTGCGCATGCCGCAAACATCATTGAACAATTTGGTGGCCTTTGACTCCTTTAGTTGTGTCTTGCTGGTTAAACCAAGCTTTTGTAATACAGGTATTAACTCTTCGCGAATCCCTAGCACAGCAAACTCCACTTCTGGCTTAGGTGTAGACCGCTCCGGCTTCATTTGAGGAAAGAAGATCACATCCTGAATTGAAGATGAATTGGTCATGATCATGGCCAACCTATCAATTCCAATGCCTAAGCCTGCTGTTGGAGGCATACCAAACTCAAGGGATCGTAAATAATCTTCATCTAGGGTCATCGCCTCCTCATCTCCTCTTTTGCCCAGCTCAAGCTGTTCTTCAAAGCGAGCCCGCTGATCGAGCGGGTCATTCAATTCCGAGAATGCATTGCAAATTTCTTTTCTATTACAAATAGCTTCAAAACGTTCCACCAATCCAGGCTTGGATCTGTGCTTCTTGGCCAAAGGAGACATTTCCACCGGGTAGTCTGTGATGTACGTAGGCTGAATTAGATTGGGTTCACATTTTTCTCCAAAAATTTCATCGATAAGCTTTCCCTTTCCCATGCTTGGGTCGACCTTAACTTTTAGCCCATGGCAGGTATTACGAAGTGCTGCTTCATCCATTTTGGAGATATCAATTCCTGTAAAATGTTCAATCGCTTCAAACATCGTATAACGTTTCCAGGGTCTTTGAAAATCAATAGTATTCTCCCCCACCTGAACTTTGGTTGTGCCATGAAGATCGATGGCCGCCTTTTCAATCATCGCCTCCACCAAATCCATCATCCAATTGTAATCTTTGTAGGCCACATACAATTCAACCTGAGTAAATTCCGGGTTGTGAAAACGGGACATGCCTTCATTGCGAAAATCTTTGCTGAATTCATAAACGCCATCCAAGCCACCCACGATCAGCCGTTTCAGATAAAGCTCGTTGGCAATACGCAAATACAATGTCATATCCAACGTATTGTGATGCGTTTTAAATGGACGGGCAGCCGCACCTCCATACAGCGGTTGTAAAATAGGTGTTTCGACTTCCAGGTATCCTTTTTCATTTAAAAACTCCCTCATGGAGTTAACCAACTTAGTGCGTTTGATGAATGCATCTTTTACCTGTGGATTTACGATCAGATCAACATATCGCATGCGATAGCGCTGCTCTGGATCGGTAAAAGCGTCATGAAGGGTAACGTTCCCACTTTCATCTTCAGTCTCTTTTACAATGGGAAGCGGTCGTAAAGATTTTGATAAAATTTGTAAACTGCTTACATGAATCGATATCTCGCCTGTTTTGGTGGTGAATACATATCCTTTAACACCAATGATATCGCCAATATCCAGCAGTTTCTTAAAGACAGTATTGTAGAGCGTTTTATCTTCCCCTGGACATAAATCATCGCGTCTGATATAAACCTGGATTCTACCTGACGCATCCTGTAGCTCTGCAAATGATGCATTCCCCATAATTCGCCTTGACATAATGCGACCAGCGAGGGAAACATTCTTGTATTCTATTTTTTGCTTCAGATAGTTTTTTAAAATCTCCTTTGCAGAAGTGTTTACTTCAAAGAGCGCTGCCGGATAAGGGTTGATGCCTAATTTGATTAATTCCTGAAGCGCCTGCCTCCTAATAACTTCTTGTTCCGTCAATTGCATTTAAATACAGGTGTTTTTATCGAATTGGTGGCAAAAATAACGATTTACAATCACACCCTATCGTGATTTCCTTCGTTTCAATTCCTTGCGTATCAACATCAATTCCCTGCTACTTTGGCCTGCCACAGAGGTATTTTCATCAGCTCTCCGTAGCAAATACGGTATTACTGCTTCAATAGGACCATAGGGAACGTATTTGGCCACGTTGTAACCAGCCTTCGCCAAATTAAAAGAAATGGGATCGCTCATCCCATACAATTGCGCAAACCATACCCGATCATCATTATTTTTCATACTATGCTTTTCCATGAGCAGAGTCAAGTATTGATTACTGTAGTCATTGTGCGAACCACACATCAGGGAGATACGCTGTTTATTGTCGATGCAAAATGCCAAGGCTTTGTTAAACGCGTCATCGGTTGCCTGCTTGCTTGGATAAATCGGGTCAGGGTAACCTATTTTCTCCGCTCGCTCCCTTTCCTTTTCCATGTAAGCTCCTCGTACCATTTTCACGCCCAGAAAATAATTATTCATAGTTGCATTATGGTATGCCTCTCTAAGGTTGCTAAGCATATCGGCTCGATACATTTGATAGGTATTAAAAACCAGTGCCGATTCTTTGTTGTATTTTTCCATCATTTCATAGGCAAGTTGATCGATGGGATTTTGAATCCAGGAGTCCTCCGCATCAATGAGCACTTTCGCTTTATATTCGTGGGCCTTTTTACAAATAGAATCAACTCTATTTTTAAGCCTGATAAAAGCGACTTCTTCCTTTGGTGATAACTTCTCCTTTGATTGCACCTTGGTTAATAATTCCGAGTCAGCAATACCAGTGGTCTTGAAAACACAAAATGGTATCGCCTTATTCTTTTTAAAGGCTTCAATAGTCTGAATAATTTCTTCGGTGGTTTTATCAAACCCTTCTTCAGAGCTGGCGCCCTCAACAGAGTAGTCAAGAATGGCTCCGACATTATAGTTTCCCAATTTTTCCACGATCTCACCACACTGATCAATGGTCTCCCCTCCACAAAAATGACTGAAAACAGAACGTTTAATTAGTCCCTTTATAGGTAAATGCAGAAATAATCCCAGCTTCACGGCACCCGTTGCCATACTTGAAATCAGAGGATTATTGACGAGAGAAAAAATGAAATTTGCTTTTCTTAACTCCGCGTCTGTTTTATAGGAAAAGGCGATGGCTGTGTCATCAAACCGAACTTTCGACTCAACTTGCATAGGTTCCATTTTAGAGGCTTAAATATAGCAGTGAAGTGACTTCTTTTAGGCTTTTTTCCCAAAGACTAAATCAATTATTGAGTTAATTTGTTTGATAAAAAGAGATAATTAGTTCTATGAAGCCAAAAGATTGGAGAAGTTGGTCTGGAGGAAGCTATCCTGCATTGCTTATTGCAGGACCCTGTAGTGCTGAAAGCCCAGAACAACTCCTAAACACAGCCATTCATATTCAAAAACTGGGGATTGACATCATGCGTGCAGGGGTATGGAAACCCCGTACGCGCCCTAACAGCTTTGAAGGTAAAGGCGAGGAGGCCCTTACTTGGATAAGGGATGTAAAAAAAGAGGTGCCTATCAAAATGGCCACTGAAGTTGCCTCACCAACGCATGTAGAGACAGCGTTAAAATATGGCGTGGATGTGCTGTGGCTGGGTGCCCGTACCACGGTTAATCCATTCATGGTACAAGAGGTTGCCAATGCGTTGAAAGGAACTGATATTCCGATATTGGTGAAGAATCCCATCAATCCTGAATTGGCCCTATGGCAAGGTTCCATAGAAAGAATCTACCATGTTGGTATCACAAAATTGGCAGCCGTGCATCGCGGCTTTTCATCTTACCAAAAATCCAAGTACAGAAACATTCCTAGTTGGCAGTTAGCCATTGAGTTGAAATCCAATTTTCCCGAACTACCCCTTATCTGTGATCCAAGCCATATTTCTGGAAACAGAGAAATGATCTTGGAAGTATCGCAGAAAGCGCTGGATCTGGGTTATGACGGATTGATGATTGAAACTCATCCCAATCCAGAGATGGCGCTAAGTGATGCTGATCAGCAAGTAAGCCTATCCAGTTTGGAAGACATACTTAAGCAGCTGCGCTTCACTAAAAAACATTCAGATGATGCTTTATTTGTCAGCCAGCTGGAGCAACTACGCGAACGAATTGATCATTTGGATCAAGAAATAGTAGAAATACTCTCCATGAGAAAACAGCTAATTGAAAATATTGGTCATTATAAGAAAGAAAATAACGTCACCGTTTTTCAATTAGAGCGGTGGAATGAAATATTAAGTACAAGGATGGAATGGGGTAAATCAAAAAATATTTCCCCTCAGTACATACAGGAAATCTATAAGGCAATACACGATGAGTCTATTAGAATTCAAACCGAAATAATGGGAAAGGAAATCGAAAAAACTAAGAAATAGTGCAAAGTGTAATTATTAAGCCCAATATTGATCAAACACTAACAGATGTGCTCAAAATGCAGGCTTATAGTAAAGTTGGTGTACTTGTAGATTCCAACACTGAAAATCTTTGCTATCCGCTCATTAAAAATAACCTTCCCGACCATGAGGTAATAAGAGTCGAGGCTGGTGAAAAGTTTAAGACAATAGAAACCTGCCAGCGTATTTGGGA
>DATCZR010000131.1:0-7313 GCA_036525835.1 Cyclobacteriaceae bacterium | reverse complement strand
CCTGCTCGTATATTTAGCCAGAATGGGAAGCATTAAGGCAGCTAAGGCCGCGACTGCATTGTAAACGGCAAATAGAATTCCAACCCAATCCGCGCCGGTATTGAATTCTTTTTGAATAGATTGAAGGTTTTGCTTAATCCCTGAAGGGAGGTCTCTAACCACTTTTTTATCCAGAAAAAATTGAGTCAACTTGATATTCAACGTTCCAAATCCATCTTCTGTTTTCTCTTTTACTTTAGTCAGGTCATTGATCACGCTGGTTTTGGCATAGTCATCAAATGCACTTTCATCAAGTGTGGCAATATGAAGTTCGAGTGTTTGGATTTGATCAGCACTTATTTTCATATCGTAGATATGGCTGGTTACGGCTGAGGTGGTATAGATCCACATCGCGAATAAGGCAAACCAGGAAAAGAACTGGACGTAAGCTAATTGAAGCATGGTCCTGGGCATGCCCAAAAAATCATTAACCATATGAACAAGCCCGAGGTAAGTTCTTCCTTGCCTAACATAGAGTGCGGCCATCAATATAAACACACCAAAGGCAAGCAGTCCGCCACCCAGTACGAAAAGTTCTTTGTCGGTATCTATGGAAAAAATAAAAAAGAGTACGGCAAAACCGGTTACAGAAAGTATACTTCCCACTCTTAAAAATTGGGATAGCGATTTTTCAGGATTTTTAATGTGACGATTTTCTTTATTTCTCTGATTATCTTCCGTTGTTTCATCTGGTGGATATTCCTTGGTGCTCAAGACCGTCCACATCACGGTAACGAATAACATAAAAGCGCCTACATAAAATGAATACTTTACTGAGTCTGCAATATGACCGCTCTCACCCACATTGCTTATCCCTAGCCAATTGCTAAACATCCAGGGAAGCATACTGGCCACCACAGCACCCACTCCAATAAAAAAACTTTGCATGGCAAAGCCGGCTGTACGCTGGGAAGGAGGGAGCATATCGCCAACAAACGCGCGAAATGGCTCCATGCTGATATTGATGGATGCGTCCATTATCCAAAGTGTACCCACGGCCATCCAGAGCATGGCCGAGTTCGGCATTACGCATAATGTGAAGCTTGCCAGGATTGCTCCCACCGCAAAGAACGGTCTTCTTCGCCCCCATGTCGGATGCCAGGTTCTGTCGCTGTAATAACCCACAATTGGCTGAACGAGAAGTCCGGTAATCGGAGCAGCCAACCAATACAGGGCAAGGCTGCTGGTATCCGCACCAAGTGTTTCAAATATTCTGCTGGTATTGGCATTTTGAAGCGCAAACCCAAACTGAATTCCCAAAAACCCGAAACTCATGTTCCAGATTTGCCAGAAACTAAGCTGAGGTTTGGTCGAATTTGCATGCATGGCCATAGTAGTTCTTTTGACGTGATACGAACCAAAAGTAAAGGTTTCGATTTAATGAATAACTATCAGAATGGGGTTGCCTTTCCTGCATTTTGCGATTGAACAATTCATTGTAGGTTCGATACGTGGTGAATCGGATGACTTTTCAGTGGATGCCTTTCTTGGCTAGTTGAGATTGGGATTGGTCCCCCTCGCTTGCCTGACGTTCGAGTCACTTCTAACGCCAAAGGAAACAATAGAAAGTTGAATGACTCAAAAAATGGATATGGATAAGCTGTTTTATTATTTCTTCTTTACTGACGAAGCCCTGACAATTAAGTGGGTTTTCAGCACTTTTGTTTCTGAAGGGATCTCTTTGCCGCTCCTATCTTTTCCCCTGGTATCAATTTGTCGGATTAAAAGCTTGGCGGCCTCTTGCCCCATTTCAAATCCCGGTTGATCGACAGAAGAAAGCGGGGGCTCCATCAGCGCACTGAATTGCCAGTTGCTAAAACCAACTATGGCCACATCATCAGGTATCTTCAAGCCTTTTGCTTTTATGGCCTGCATCGCGCCCATGGCTGACGGGTCGTTGGTGGCAAAGATACCATCTGGGGGATTTTTGAGATTCAGCAATTTTTCTGTAGCCAGTTTACCTTCTTCAATTGTTCCAGTCGAACACAGAGTGACTAAATCATCCTCAAACTTGAAACCATTTTCTTTCAATGCCTCCTTATATCCACCCAGTCTTTGCTTGCTGATGTCCAGATTCGGAGGTCCTTCAATGTGGGCAATTCTTTTGCACCCCTGCTCAATGAGATGAAGAGTAGCTTCTTTGGATCCAGCAAAATCATCCACAATAACTTTACTTAATCGTGGATTGCCATATACACGATCAAAGAAAACAAATGGAACTCCTTTGGCTACTATTGATTCGATGTGATCGAAATTAGTTGTGCCACGAGAAACAGACATAAGCATGCCGTCCACCCTACTATTAAATAATGCTTTGAGATCAGTTATCTCCCGGGCCTGAGATTCATTTGATTGAGCAAGGATTACATTATATCCTGCACGGTATGCCACATCTTCAATGCCGCTGATAACAGTGGAGAAAAAGAAGTGGACGATCTCAGGGATAATTACCCCGATCGTATTGGTCTTACTTTGACGCAAATTTAATGCAACTGTATTGGGTTGATAGTTAAGTTTAATAGCAAGCTGGTTTACGGTTTTTTTTGTTTCGACACTTATATCCGGATGATCCTTTAGCGCTCTGGACACAGTGGAAGGAGAAATACCAAGTTCTCTGGCAATGTCTTTAATGGTGACCTGATTATAATTCATGATGAACTAGGAAATGGTATGTTAATTTACGATAAAGATTGCAACCGTTTGCAATAGCTAATTTAGACAAATTTTGCCCCAAATAGCACTTTCTCTTACAGTCTATAAAATTTGGTTTCCCCTTACACTTAAAAACAAAAGGTATAATTGTGGTTCAAATTAATCCAAGTAAATAATTTTTAATGAAGGCCTGCATTTTTGATCTCGATGGTGTCATTGTGGACACTGCAAAATATCATTTTTTGGCTTGGAAAAAATTGGCTGGAGAAATGGGTATTGAGTTAACGGAACAAGATAATGAACGCTTGAAGGGAGTAGGGAGGATGGAATCCCTGGAAATCATTTTGTCTATGGGAGGTATTTCAAAATCGGCCGAAGAGAAAGTGGAATTAACAGAAAAGAAGAATACCTGGTTTGTTGAATTTATTCAGGCTATGAAAAAGGAGGAGATTTTTGAAGGTGTGATTTCATTGTTTTCTGAATTGAAGCAAAATAAAATTAAAATTGGCCTCGCCTCTAGCAGCAAAAACGCACAAGCCGTAATTTCAAAATTGGGAATAGCAGATTGGTTTGAGGTAGCAGTAGATGGTACAATGATCAAGAAATCAAAACCAGATCCTGAAATCTTCTTAATGGCTGCGCAACAACTTCAGGTAATCCCTGAAGATTGTATTGTTGTGGAAGACGCAGAGGCTGGAGTAGAAGCAGCGAAAAGTGCGGGTATGAAATGCATAGGAGTGGGTAATTACAGACAGTTAGGTAAAGCGGATCAGGTGATTGCCCATATAAAAGAATTAAATTATCATATGTTGATTAATCTATAAAAGCGATGAAAGAGATTTTTAAGCATCACCCATGGCAAATCATTGAAGAAGGATTTAATCCTCATCATAATAAAATTGCAGAGAGTGTTTTCAGTATCGGTAATGGCAGGATGGGTCAGCGTGCCAATTTTGAAGAAGCCTACAGTGGCGAAACACTTCAAGGTAGCTATGTGGCGGGAGTTTATTATCCAGACAAAACTAGAGTGGGTTGGTGGAAGAATGGGTACCCCGAATACTTTGCAAAAGTGCTCAACGCACCCAACTGGATTAATATTGTTATCGACATTGACGGACAATCCTTGGACCTGGCCAAAGTCAAGACTCATGAATTTAGCAGGATACTGGATATGAAGTTAGGTACGCTTATCAGAAAATTCAGGGCCACATTTGACAATGGACATCAATTGCAGGTAAGTGCTGTTCGTTTTTGCAGCATGGCCAATAGCGAAATAGGGGCGATTCGTTATTCCATTACTCCATTAAACTTTTCTGGTAATGCTAAAATTTCTTTGGGTGTCAATGCGGATGTGTTAAACATGGATTCTAATTACGATGAAAAATTTTGGAATGAGGTAAATCAGGAAGCAGTACATGGAAGTGCAGTGGTAACTGCGGAAACTAAAAAAACATTATTCCATGTATGTACGGGTATGAGTTACAACATACACCAGAATGGGAAGGAAGTGCCAATGGAAGTGACTTTGGAGCAGCGGTCCAAGTATGCTGGTAATGTAGTTCAGTTAAAACTTGAGAAGGAGAAGGAACTGGTGATCTATAAATATGCTGCCATTTTATCGTCTGAAAATCATAGCAAGAAGGATTTGGTCGATCATTGTAAGAGACAGTTGGAGCATGCAGTGCTAACTGGATTTGACCAATTGAAAAAGGATCATGAAAAAGTCTGGAACAACAAATGGACTAAGTGTGACATTACCATTGATGGAGATGTAAGTGCACAGCAAGGAATCCGATTCAATATTTTTCAGTTAACTCAAACGTATACCGGGGAGGATGAAAGACTAAATATTGGACCGAAAGGATTTACCGGAGAAAAATATGGAGGAAGTACCTATTGGGATACCGAAGCCTATTGCCTTCCTTTTTTTATGGGAACTGCTGATCAAAAGGTGGCAAGGAATTTATTGGTTTACAGATACAAGCATTTACAAAAGGCTATTGAGAATGCAGCAAAGCTTGGCTTCAAAGATGGAGCAGCACTTTATCCCATGGTGACTATGAACGGAGAGGAATGTCATAACGAGTGGGAAATTACTTTCGAAGAGATTCACCGCAACGGAGCAATTGCTTATGCCATCTTTGATTATACCAGATATACCGGAGATCAAGATTATTTGGTAGAGTATGGCCTCGAAGTCTTAATTGGAATATCTCGGTTTTGGTCTCAGCGTGTCAATTGGTCGGAAGCTAAAAAGAAATATGTGATGTTGGGGGTTACTGGTCCCAATGAATATGAAAATAACGTCAACAACAATTGGTACACCAATTACATTGCCTCGTGGACCTTGGGCTATACACGTGATGCATTAGACTATGTAAAAGGTAAAAATACGGCTCGCTTTAAGGAGATCATTTCAAAAACAAAATTTAATGAGCAGGCAGAAGTTGAGAATTGGAATGCGATTATCAATGACATCTATCTTCCGGAGGATAAGGAGAAAGGTATCATTCTTCAGCAAGATGGATTTTTGGATAAAGAGATTATTCATGTCGATGACCTGGATTCTAAAGATCGTCCCTTAAATCAAAAGTGGTCATGGGATAGGATTCTACGTTCCTGCTTTATCAAACAAGCAGACGTATTACAAGGTTTATATTTTTTCGAAGACCAATTTGATAAGGAAACGCTGAAGAGAAATTTTGACTTCTATGAACCCATTACCGTTCATGAGTCATCCTTGTCTCCATGTGTCCATTCTATCCTTGCCGCATCCTTAGGATACAAGAGCAAGGCTTACGAAATGTACCTGCGTACCGCCAGACTAGATCTGGATGACTACAACAATGATACAGAAGAAGGATGTCATATCACCAGCATGGCTGGTACCTGGCTGAACTTGATAAAAGGATTCGGCGGGTTACGCGTGGAGGCGGGTGGCCTTAGACTTAATCCATTTATCCCTGATCAATGGAAATCATATTCATTTCGAATAGAGTTTAGAGGCAGTGTCGTAAAAGTGAAAGTATCCCAAAATGAATTTGAGGCATTGCTAGAATCCGGTAGTCCTGTTTCGGTCAACTTGAAAGGTAAGCCATATTCATTGGAGTCTTCTATGGTAGTCAAATTGTGAAATAAGCGGGTAGTAGACCACTTTGGGCTTGTTTAACTTTTGACCCCCCATAGTCGATTTGGCTTGAACATTGACTTTTTAGGCCGGTAACAGCATAAAATATTTTTTGGCGCAAACGTTTGCGATTTCGTTTCCATTAAAAAAAAACCAATTTTGACGTTTTTAGACGTTGAAACATGATTTAGCTTCCCTATATTTAAGTTGCTAAGTGTTGGTCAATTCATAATTGCACAGCATTTGCTGACTTAAACTAAACAAATCACTAAAACCAAATCACCTCATTATGACAAATTTTTATCTGTTTATTCGCAGGTACATGACTGTCTTTCTTCTGCTTGGGTGCGTAGCTGTTTACGCCCAGCGTTCGGTATCTGGAAAGGTTACCGATGCAGGAGATGGAAGCGGAATACCCGGAGTAAATATTCTCGAAAGGGGCACTACTAATGGTACGGCCACAGACTTCGATGGCAATTTCACGCTTAGCGTGGGGGATAATGCCACATTAGTTTTCTCATTTATTGGATACAAAACACAGGAGATCGCTGTGGGTTCCCAGTCTTCTCTTAACGTATCCATGGAATTAGATGTTACCGCACTCTCTGAGGTGGTGGTAATTGGTTATGGCCAAACAACAGTTAAAGATGCTACTGGTGCTGTTTCGGCTGTGACTGCTGCTGATTTTAACGGAGGTGTAATTTCATCACCTGAGCAGTTGATCCAGGGTAAAACAGCAGGGGTTCAAATTACGTCAACAAGCGGAGCACCTGGTGCCGGAGTTCAATTAAGAATCAGAGGTACCACTTCAATCAGGTCTAACAACAATCCCTTGTTCGTGGTTGATGGAGTGCCATTAAGTGGAGGCACACAGCCCGCTCCAGCTGATGTAGGATATGGTTCTTCTTCAGATACGAATCCATTGAACTTCTTGAATCCTTCAGATATTGCCAGTATCAGTATATTAAAAGATGCATCGGCAACAGCTATTTATGGTTCTCGTGGTGCAAATGGAGTAGTAATCATTACCACTAAAACAGGTAAAGGAAAGAAAGGCGTATTTGATTTTGCGTCCAGTGTAAGTGTTTCCTCTCCTGCAAAGAAATATGACCTGCTAGGCAGAGATGCGTTTTTAGCTGCAGTTGCCCAATATGGTGGCGATCCTGTAGCTCAGGATTTTGGAGCCAATACCGACTGGCAGGATTATTTGACCAGAACATCGGTCTCACACAAGCAAAATTTATCGTACGCCAAAGGATATGAGACTGCCTCTATCAGGGCAACACTTGGTTATGAAAACCAGCAAGGTGTATTAGAGAATTCATATATGAAGAGATTAACCGGTAGAATTAACGGTTCAAAATCTTTACTGGATGACAAGTTGAATATTGATTTAAATGCTACTTTATCTGCGGTGAAGAGAGAAGATCCTGCCACAAGTGGAAGTGCCGGATTTCAAGGAGATATTTTAGGAGCTGCCTACTCTGCCAACCCT
>DATCZR010000130.1:0-13752 GCA_036525835.1 Cyclobacteriaceae bacterium | reverse complement strand
ACCTACCCCTTTTGCTGGCAGCTTCACATGAATAATCCGATCATCAAAGTGTGGCTTAGGACTTATTCCTAATGGGTCAATCTTGTTATGCATGGATCGATATGGAAAATCTTCAACTACACCTATAACGTAACCATTAACAGGAACCTGGGTGCTATCTACTCCACCATAATAACTATAGGCCGGACGAATCACCGCCTTGCCAACTACTTCCTTCGCAGTTAGTCCCAGCGACTTAACAGCAGATTCATTTAAAATAATATTGGCAGAATCTGCCACATTTTGCGAATCAAAATCTCTACCAGCAATAAACTTCAAATCAAATGTCTTTGGGAAATCATAGTCTCCGTTGAGTTGAAACCAATCCATTTCCTCCTCTTTGATTTCAGGGAATTGCATGCGCATACTTATCGGCCCGAAATAATCCAATCGTGGAAGGTGATTGGCTAAGGTAACACGTTGGATCTCCGAATCTCGTAAAATCTGAGACTTGAAAGTTTGATAAGTCAAATTGTTCGCCACCTCGCCAAAACCCCCAAATCTAATTGAAACAATCTGATCACCCGCTTCATTCAGTTTCGAATCCCGCATCATAGTCATCTGCCTGATGATGATTACAGTACCAACCAACAATGCAACTGCAACAATAAATTGTAATGTGATGAGCGTCTGACGAAGCCTATTGGATCCCTTTCCAAATGCGAATTTCCCCTTCAACACACTAGCTGGTTTAAACCCCGAAATAAAAAGCGATGGGTAACCACCCGCCAGAAGCGTAACAAAAACAATGACACCCAACAGAATCAATAACATGTCAGGTTTGAAAATATCAATGATACCAATTGTCTTTTGTGTCAAAGAATTGAAGTGTGGCAATAAAATAATAACAATCGTCAATGCAATAAACACGGATAATAGTACCAAGAGAAAAGATTCAATCATGAATTGGGTAAAAATCTGCAGTCGTACACCACCAAAAGTTTTGCGTAATCCAATCTCTCTGGCCCGTGCAGCAGACCTGGCCGTAGCCAAATTGACGTAATTGATAGCTGCTACAATTAAAATAAGAATGGCGATAGAAATAAAAAGATAGATATATTGAATATCGGCAGAACGGTGCGTAATTGACCAACTGATTTCCTGATCGAAGTGCACGTCGGTAATTTTTCGAATTAGCGGTTTGAATTTGATGTCCAGATTATATCGTTCAATTAATTCATTAGCGCGCTCGGTAAAATCTTCCAATATCACAGGAATAATTGCCTCGTTAGTACAAACAAAAATAGATTGGGTCCACTGTCCATCCGGGCCATCGCCCATGTAAGTATCTAGCGTAGTCTCGAGATTTTCATTAAAAGGCTTTAACGCCAGGATATTGGCTACATACTTAGGCTCTAAATGGGAGTTGGAAGGAAAGTCTTTGTAAACGGCTGTCACCAGCATCTCAACTTTTTGTCCATGGGTACTATACACGTGAGAAATCCCAACCGTCTTGTTTATGGGATCCTCATTCCCAAATAATTGCTTTGCCGCGCTTTGCGAAATCATGATACTATTCAACTCTTTTAATGTATTGTTGGCATTCCCCCTCACAATTGGCATGGACAATAATTCATTCAAATTGTTCTCGGCCCATACAATATCTTCAGTAAGCAGAATTTTGTCATTGATTTCATAGTAAATACTAGTAGGCATACCCATATGCATATAGCTTGTAATATGGGTTACGCCTTCATAATTGTCTTTTATATAATTATCCCAACCGGAAGGAGCGTATGGAAATGATTGTGTTTCTCCATTGGATTGCTGCAGCCAATATCCCATGCGATAGGTATTCTCTGCATAAGGGTGCATGGTGTCGAACGTAAGTTCATCTCGCACATACAATAGAATGAAAATGGAAGAAGCCAGTCCTATAGATAATCCTGCAGCATTGATAAAAGTGTAGCTCTGCTGCTTAAAAATGTTGCGGATTGAGAGAAGTAAGTAATTGAATAGCATAATTCGCTTTTGATAGTTGGCTAATTCCAAAAAGGTATACTGGCGAATTGCACTAAAGGTTACCTAACGAACCATAATATGATGTAAAAAATTGTCACAGATATCTATTCAAATAAAAATGGCTGCCAATTGGCAGCCATTTTTTATGCGGCTTTTGAGAGCTTGTCCTCTCGGACTTTATTTATTCTTACCTCTTTCTTTTCCAAGTCAAACCACTTCACTTCAACAAGGTTACTCTTTATATACTTTAGTACTTCCATCACCTTGCCATCAATTCTGCTGCGAACTCGTTCTCCTTTTTTAAATAATCTTCTCATCTTCATCGTGTTTAGTCCTACATTCTTAGTGCATAAATATACTCCCTTGGGAAGTCTTCATAAATACCTGAAAATGTAATTAGGTCACCCTCTTTTTTCTTTTTCAAGATTTCATTCACTTCTTCAGCCGATTTAACTGCCTTATCATCAATATGGGTGATAATAAATCCCTCACGCATTTCGGTGTATTTTGATAATTTTCCATTGCCAAGTTTGCTTACCCGCACTCCGCTTTTCAGTTCCAATCTATTCAGTACTTTTTGATCCACGTCATCAAGCTGTAACCCCAGCATATCCACTGCATCTTTCTCTTCCCTCTTCACTGTTCCAAGATCTCCATTTCTGTTTTTCAAAGTCACCGGCAGCGATAAAATCTTTCCATCACGATCTACCTTAACATCAACTTTATCTCCGGGCCTTTTTCTTCCTATATATTCAATCAATGCTGTACTTGATTTAATTTCCGCATCGTCCAATTGAATGACAACATCACCTTTTTGCAAACCTGATTCTTTGGCGGCACTATTGTCAGCAAAGTCAGCAATATAGGCACCCTCATTCCTATCGAGTTTCTCTTGCTTTGCCAATTCACTCGTTACATTTTGAACGGTTACTCCAAGCCAACCGCGTTGCACAGTACCATATGAAATTAAGTCCTCCACTACTTTACTTACAATATTTGATGGTACTGCGAAACCATATCCAGCATAAGCACCTGTTGGACTGGCAATAGCTGTGTTAATACCCAAAAGACCACCATCTAATGAAACCAAAGCACCTCCGCTGTTGCCTGGGTTTATGGCAGCATCAGTTTGAATAAACGACTCAATTGCAGTATTGCCTAATTGTTCGTTTTCATTTCTGGAATTAGAATTAATAATTCCTACAACTCTTCCCTTGGCGCTGATGATTCCTGCAGTCACTGTTGAGTTGAGATTGAAAGGATTTCCAACAGCAAGTACCCATTGACCCACTTTAGATTTGTCAGAATCGACAAAAGATAAGTAAGGTAAATTCTCTCCATATATTCTAATGACAGCCAAATCTGTATCAGGGTCTGTTCCGATAACCTCAGCCTTGTAAGTGCTATTGTCCTGCATGGTCACCTCCACTATATCAGCTCCCTGCACGACATGATTATTGGTAACAATATATCCATTGGCATTAATGATAACTCCCGATCCAGAGCTTTGGCTCGGGCCTCTTTGTTGCGGAGAAGGGCCATAAAAGAAGTCGCGTAAAGGATCACGAGCGCCTCCTAAAATTGCACCGTCCTCCTGGGTAGATCGGATATGCACAACCGCTGAAGTTACTTTGTCTGCTGTGCCTGTAAAGTCAAGTGGAATAGCTTCCCCATTTTCATTTAACGAATACGCAACAGCCGAGGTTGGAACACCGTCAATGTGTTCAATTTTAACGGCAGCATTTTCTTTGGTATACCATTGGGTGGTTGCTAATGTAATACCACTACCAATAATAGCAGCTACAACAAGTTGAAAGAACTTATTCATAATTGAAATAGATTTTTTATTAAACATTTGGAGATTGCGGATTGCATCTCCCCTCCTTTTTGCAATAAAACCTTTGTTTTTTTGCGCTCATTTTCAACGCCTCCACCTTAACAATTGTCGGTGGTAAACCTACATACGAATTAATTCGGATTTAGGTTCAAAATCATCGAAAAAACACTTATTTTTTTACCAATTCCCCATTTTTATATTCATACTCAATGGTGACATTCCCTTCCTGATCATACCACTTAGAGACGCCATCGCGGGTCCCATTTTTATACAGTCCTTCCTCCATAATCTTTCCGTTGTCATAATATATTTTGAGCGTCCCTTCCAACTTACCATTTTCATAATAGCGCTCCTCTTTAATAGAACTGTATCGCAATTCTTTATAGGTTCCATTCAACAACCCATTATGATACTCCATACTTTTCTCCACTTGTCCACTATTGCCAAACTCCACACGCAGACCCTCCATCTTGCCATCCACATAAGGAGTGATCGACTTTATAACCGCACTTGGATAATAATCAATCCAATTACCTTGCCTCTTGCCATCCTTCACAATACCAGATTGTGAAAGATTTCCAGTGCCATCATTTACTTTAATTTTGGTAATTCCATCGCTCAATTCTTCTTTTATGGCATTGGCTGGAATATCCATACCATTCTCATTTGCACTTGGCTCGTTGGAGACAGATAAAGAACAGGAAGCCAAAAGGAAAGAAAATAAAATATAATAGCCCTTCATTTAAATACGTGATGCCTATTTTCAAATATAAAAATTAGGAATAATACATTCAACTGCCTAGTTGGAAGAGGGAAGCGTAACTATAAAACTGCAACCAATATTTTTTTACTTTTCACTTCAAGTTTTCCCTTATTGCCCTCCACAAAATCTTTGCAGATATTGATCGTGGGTGGCGTTAAGCGTAGCCATAACACGATAAGCATATGCCTCACCCCTACTATACCCCATTTCGTGGGCTAATTTTTGAGACTCCGTGGCCATGGAAAGAGATTTTTCAGGAGCTCCATAAATATATTCTCTGCTCAATTCATTCAAAGCCCATACCTTTACCGTGTCTGGAATCGGAGTTGTTAATAGACTCTCCAGGCTATCTACATAAGTTGATTGAGCTGTCGATGCAAATGCAACACAGTTGGTTAGTAGAAATATGACGAACCTATTTATACCCATAATTAGCCAAAGGCCTAAATGCATAGGTTATGAATTCTCAAATTAATGGATATCAAATTAGTAAAAATGCACATTAAGGGAACTTTAGTACTTGGGAAAGGAAAGGATGAGTCCTTGAAACGTTTTCATCCCTGGGTCTTTTCAGGAGCCATTTCGTCTAGCGTCATCAATGTCGATGAAGGTGAATGGGTTTGTGTACAGAATCATAAAAAGAAAAACTTGGGATACGGTCATTTCCATAATGGAACAATTGCTGTTAGGATATTGCATTTTAGCGAAACTGAGCCTTCAGAAGATTTTTGGTTTGAAAAAATAAAGGCAGCATATGATCAACGATTTGCCTCAGGCATACTAAATGAACATACCAATGCCTACCGATTGGCACACGGGGAGGGTGATGGTTTATCTGGACTTATTATTGATATGTATAATGGTGTAGTCATTATACAAGCGCACTCCGTTGGGATGGCCAGTGATCGAAATCATATTATTGATGCCATTCAGAAAATTTTCAAAGAAAATGTGACCGCCATCTATTTCAAAAGTCCTGCTTCCCATCACAACAAGACAGAAGATGGCTACTTATATGGAATGAGTATTGTCCCTCACATCATTTTAGAATACGGAAACAAATTTTTTGTCGATTGGGAGTCCGGACAGAAAACAGGATTTTTTCTGGATCAGCGAGAGAACCGAAAATTGCTAACGTCCTATGTGGCCAATAAAAAAGTGTTGAATACATTTTGTTATACGGGTGGATTTTCGGTTTATGCACTTCAAGCTGGAGCCAGTTTAGTGCATTCAGTAGATGCTTCAGAAAAAGCCATCGAATTAACCAAAAAAAATATCCAGCTTAATAATTTTGATAACGAACTACACGCCAGCTATACTCAGGACACATTCGAATTCATGAAGGACAAGAAGGACCAATATGACGTTATTATATTGGATCCTCCCGCTTTCGCCAAACACAAAAGTGCCAAACATCAGGCCATGAAAGGATATCAGCGTCTGAATGCCGAGGCATTTCAGATTGTGAGAAAAGGCGGCATCATTTTTACTTTTTCCTGTTCCCAGGTAATATCCAGCAAGTTATTCTACGATACCATTGTTTCTGCTGCCATTCAAGCAGGCCGTGAAATTAAAGTTTTACAACGCCTTTCACAGCCTGCCGACCATCCCGTTTCCATTTATCACCCCGAAGGTGAATACCTCAAGGGCTTAGTGCTTTATGTTAATTAGATGACCCAAGCGCTGGCGGAGTTTCAGGATGTTTAGCGTATCGCTCAAAGAATTCAATGATACGGATCAACCGGTCTATCATACGCAATGGATTTCCACTTCGCGACAACTCATGCCCTTCACCCGGGTACCGGATGTATTCTACCGGTCTTTCTAAAATTTTTAAACTTTTATACAACATCTCTGATTGAATTACTCCCGTTCTTAAATCATTATCGCTGTGCATAATCAACAGCGGTGTCTTGATGTTGTTGACAAATGAATAGGGTGAATTCGCATCCAACAATTTTTGAATGCCATCCTCCCATGGATAGCCAAAATAATCGGGCACCAGTCTCCATGCATTGCCTTCGCCCATGAAGGTTGTAAGATCATAAACACCCCGCTGGCAGTTGGCTGCCTTAAATCGCTGATCCTGACTAACCAACCAGGCCACCATATAGCCAGCATAACTTCCTCCTGTTACAAAATATTGGCTAGTATCTATCCACGAATATTTACTGGCCGCATCATCGAGGGCTGCTAAAATATCATTTGCGGGCCCTGTTCCCCAATCCTGGTAGTTGCCTCTTTTGAAGTCTTCCCCATATCCCCCACTTCCTCTCGGGTTGCAAAACACCAAACCATATCCCCATCCAACCTGCATTTGAAACTCATGCCACATGGAAAATCCAGAGGGTCCCCACATGGCAGTAGGGCCACCATGAATGTTTAGAATTGTCGGGTATTTAATACCGTCTTTTCTATTCATTGGCTCCATTACCCAATACTGTACTTTTACCCCGTCCGGGCGCGTAACCCAGTGCTCTTTGGGTAAAATTACTTTCTTTTCCTTTAGCCAATTATCATTCAATTGGGTAAGCCTCTTTGTCTTCTTATCCTTGATGGTCATTTGGTATACGTCCCACGGATTGGCAATTTCAGTTTGCGCGTATACAATTTTATCTGAGTTCAGATCATAATCCATTACTCCTTTGTCATTTCCTATGAGTATGGTTGGCTTTCCTCCTTTAGCCGGAATGCTATATAATGGAACATCGCCATCAGCAGATGCCGTAAAGTATATCGTCTTTCCATCGGGTGACCAAATTGGGGATGAAACGTCTCTGTCAAATTCTTCTGTTAACAGAGTTGGATTCGCTCCCGTGGAAGTCATAACGCCCAGTTCAGTTTGACCTCGTAAAAAATTATCTCCACTCCTCGAGATAAAAAGAATTGATTTGCCATCAGGGGAAAACGATGCTGATGAAGTCGGATAATTTTTAAATGCTAAAAATTCCTTCAAGTCCTTGCCATCCGTATTCATGATCCACACAGATGACTTTCTATTCGCATCCGGCTCCACGTTGGGAGGTTCTGAAGTACATATGATCTTGGATCCATCCGGTGACCATGAAGCTTGAGAGAAACTTTGAAATCCTGAAGTCAGTTGAGTTGCTTCGCCATTTCCATTTAGTGCAACAACATATAAATGTGAAAATCGCTGCTCAGGCTGTAAATCCTGCTCTCCCTGAAATTGCAATCGAGTAAGCACTCTCGGGTTTTTCTCAGTTGCATTTTTAGCTAGCCAGGCTTTGATCTCTTCCAGCGAACCATCTGGAGAATTCTTAACTGCTTTCTTTTCATCTTCTTTCATTCCCGCCCAATTGGGTTCATCATTAAATGATCGACCGGGTCTTTCATTTTTCCATCCCGGAGTTCCAGAGATATCATGAAATGGAATGCTGGAGCTAAACATTATTTTCGTTCCATCTGGTGACCATACAGGCTGTGCTGCACCCGTTTTTATTTTAGTGAGTGGATAAGCTTCTCCACCTCCCAAATTCAAAATCCAAATCTGTGAGGCTTCCCCATCTCTTCTTGTAAACGCAATGCGCTTGCCATCGGGCGACCAGACGGGGTTGCCATCATTGCGATCTCCAAAGGTGAGTTGGATAGGTTCTCCTCCAGCCAGGTTGATCATGTACAAATGACGTGTGTAGTAATACTCGATTTCCTTCTTGACTGCTTTTTTGGTTACCACCATCACGACTTTTGTGCCATCATTTGAAATTTGAATCTGATTGGCTGTTGTCAATTTTAACACATCCGAGGTCAAAATGGGCTTTGTTCCATTTTGTGCAAATACGGCAATGGGGAATACCAGGAGTAATGCGATTCTTATAATTGCTTTCATAGTCATTTTTTATCTATCGTTTCAGTAATGGGTAATTCGATTTCTTCGTTCCAAATGTATTTGCCAAACCACTTCCAGTTATGCCAGTTGGCAGCAAGCCGTTCCTTGGGCTTGGTAATTCCGTGTCCAAATCCTTTGTACACAATTAATTCGCTCTCCACACCATGATCGCGTAACCCTTGCAGCAACTCATAAGCATTGGGAATTGGAACTCGTTTATCAAATTCTCCATGCTGGATAAGTGTTGGGGTTTTTGCCTGATTGATATATGATATCGGAGAAGTTTTCTTGTAGATCTCCGGATCGGACCACGGTGTCGCCTTTAAATATTGTCTTGTGAAAGGATGAATATCCGTATTGACGTAATAGGTAGCCCAATCCGAAATGCCGGCTCCCACTGAAATCCCTTTAAATATATCAGTCGTAGTAGTTAAGAATGCGGAAATATATCCGCCCTGGCTCCATCCCATACAACCCATCCTATTTTTATTTATCAGCCCCTTTGAATCCAGATACTCAACTCCTGAAATCACATCCCACGCATCGCCAACGCCAAGATTCTCCACGTTGAGCGAACGAAATGCCTCTCCATATCCGGCTGATCCGCGATAGTTGGGTCGCAGTACAAGCGCTCCTTTGTTAAGCCATTGCACAATGGGATACACATAAGCTGGAACAGGTGTTGGATAATCAATGCCCGTTGGGCCGCCATGAATCACTACTAATAGCGGATATTTCTTGTTGGGGTCATAATCATCCGGTTTGTGCAACACACCTTCAATAGTTGCACCATCCTTGCTCTTCCAAGATATGATTTCGCTTTTTGCTATACGCCAACTTTTGATTTGATCGTTGATAGAGGTAACACGCTGAAGTTTGGGTGAAACGATTGGCGAGATATAAATCTCATTAAGCTGATCATTCTCTTTCGCATTGATAGCAAATTGACCCGTTTTCGAAAATGTCGCGCTAAAAATTTGTTCGGGAGAATTTAGAAAAACGGTGTGATCTCCGGACTTTGGATCTATTTTATAGAGCAGGCGATTCATTTTATTCCAAAGGGTGAAGTAAATTCCATCTTGTTGCCAGGAGAATTGCCCTCCAAAATCTTCATCCAGCTTGGTCCCCAGTCTCCGCACTTTTTTTCCGTTCACTTCAATGGCAAAAAGCTTTGAGTTCTTATAAAAGTTTGAAGTCGTGTCATTTTCACTGGACGTAAATAATACCTCTTTTGAATCTGGTGACCAGGCAGCCAGTCCATCTGCACTTTTATTAACTACGAGTGCAGACACTTTCTTAGAATTGATATCGATCAGAGAAATATCAGACTTTATAAAAGAATTGATCAATGGATTTGGTTGATGATTGAAAGCCACCAATATTCCATCTGGTGAACCCTTAAACGAGGTGATTGTAAATTCCCCTTCCGTTAACCTTTCTGGTTTTGCCAAATTCAGACACCCGGATTTTGCCCGGAGCGAATCTACTGATTGGTAGCATGGAAGTTCAGATGGGTTTCTTAAGTCAGGTTTAAAATCCACCTGCCACAAGTGTGTAAGGGCAAATTCTTTGTCATCCGTTGCAAAACCACCATATCTTTTCTCTTCATCTTTCTTCTTCTTGTCTTCACTGTCTGTCTTTGTGAAAAGTATTTTCTTTCCGGATGAATGCCATTCCAAATCAGAAATATTCTCTTTCTCTGCAGTAATAGCAAATGCCTCTCCCCCTTCAAGTCGCATCACATAGATTTGATTTTTCCCTCCGCGATCAGACAAAAAGGCCAGCCACTTGTTGTCAGGTGAAAAATTCGGAGCATTGCTGGATCCTTTTGTGGCTTGAGTAGCCTGAAAAGCCTGCCCTCCTCCTCTTGATATCCAAATTTCAGAGTCAAATTCATTTTGATCCCAGTCCGCAGTTCTTACCGTAAATGCGACTGTTTTTCCATCTGCTGAAATGACAGGGGTTCCAACGCTGCGCAAGGAGATCACTTCTTCAAATGAAGGATCTTTTGTTTGGCCGCTGCAATACAATGAGGAGACGGCAAGCCAAATGATTACCAGATTTTTCATTAGCACTATTTTTTTTCAGATTTTATTGGAGGAGGTCCATCAGATAAGTAAGCCTTGTAAGTATGTCCTTTCCCTCTTTCATTGAATTCAACACGCGCATCCGTTCTCAATTTTTCATTTTCAAATGCATCTACGATTGTCATTCCAATGGCTTTGGCTGCATGTAACATGCCTTTATGTCCAATAGACATACCCGCGCACGCAACTTCAGCCCATGCATGCCATGGAGCGCCAACAGCTCCTGTGGTAGCGCTCATGCGTATGGTAGGTACAATCCAACTGACATCGCCTGTATCTGTAGATCCTCCACCTGTTAAGTCTGTTGTCTCCCGCAAAGGTTGTATATCCCCTATCAAACCGGTCTGATCAACATTTGAAGCTTTTTGAATTGATTTGGCAAAACTCTGCTCTTCATCATTAAACTGTATTGGTCCTAGTGCTAGAAGGTTTTGATGCATATACTCTGCTCCAGTTCTGTTAACCAAAATCTCATAGGTGCCACTCAGCAAAGTTGCTTTGTATTCGACACCTGCCATTAGTGCAGCACCCTTTGCTATGTCTTTCATTCTTTCTATAATTTTATCCATTTCCTCGCGCTTTGAATCACGAATCCAAATCCAGACTGTTGCATATTCCGGCACAACATTGGGAACATCACCACCATTTTGTATGACATAATGCATTCGAGAAGATGGTCTAATATGCTCTCTCAACATATTAATCCCATCCGTAAACAATTCCAGTCCATCAAGTGCACTTCTTCCATTCCAGGGATCCGCCGCAGCGTGAGCAGCCTTTCCAAAAAATTCTATATTATATTCAACCAACGCGGTAGAACTCTGAGTAGACGCTTGGGTCGTGGTGCCGGGATGCCAGTCAAAACATAAATCAAGATCGTTGAACAAGCCTGCCCTGGCCATGTACACTTTCCCATTTCCGGATTCCTCTGCAGGAGTACCGAAAAACTTGATAGTTCCTTTAAGCTTGCCTTGTTGAATTAACTCCTTAACAGAGATGGCTGCTGCTAAACTTCCAACGCCAAATAAATTATGACCGCATCCATGACCTCCGCCACCCTGGGCAAATGCCTCCTTAGTGGGTTGTGCTTTTTGTGATATTCCCGGAAGCGCATCATACTCACCCAGAACACCAACCACAGGCTTTCCTGATCCATATGTGGCTATAAAAGCTGTAGGGATTTCTGCCACACCTCGCTCCACCTTAAATCCCTGCGATTCCGCGTAGTCTGCAAGTGCTTTTGAAGATTTATATTCTTGAAATGCAATTTCTGCAAATGCCCATATTTCATCACTCAACTTTGTAAGTTCGGTTTCTCTTCCATCAATTGACGCAATAACCAATTGCTTATTGACAGATATTTTAGATACACTACTTTTTTTCTGCGCATGGGCTAAGTAGCCCGGTATGATTAAAATGATGCAAATAAATATCTTTTTCATTTTCAATTTCAATTTTTTATAATTTATAACGTTACTAAATTAATTCATTTCTGATCAATCAATGCGAGTATGTGTCAAACATCTAAATACACTATATGAAAGGATTTGTGATACTTCTGCTTCTTTTCAGTTTATTTCAATGCGACTGGGAAGGCAACGGAATAGATTGCGAAAATACAGTATGTGCCACTAAGGCAACTGTCGTTGACTTAACGGGGCTCGATGGCTGTAGATTCCTATTCGAATTAGCTGATGGCACTCGGCTAGAACCGGAAAGGAGAACTTATATTAAAGCCCCCACCCCAGTAGAAGACCCGCTTTATCATTTTGAATTAAATGCCGGGCAAGTCGTAAAGATAAATTGGGAAGAGTCTACAGATCTGGCCAGCATCTGCATGGCCGGACCAATCGTATTTATTACTTGCATCACAGAATGCAAAAAGCCCATCAATTGATGGGCTTTCTATTGATTTAAATTTTAGAAATTATTTTTTCATATCCGTGCTTGTTCTCTTCAATAGAGTCTTCATGTAATCAACGGTAAGATTAAGCATAGCGCGTAAGCCAGTGATCATTCCGCTTTCATCAATGTAAAAATCAGGTGTATGATGTGACGTTACTTCCGTTGGATCTGCTTCCAGTGGCATACCGCCGACAAAGAAAAAGAAGCCGGGTACTTTTTGTGAAAAGAATGAAAAATCCTCCGCCCCAGTCACAGCTTTAATCACTACTTCTTTTTCCTTGCCTGCAACTCTTTCTATCACCGGCTGTGCCCATGCGGTTAACTCAGGAGAATTATAGGTCACCGGATAGCCTCTTATGATTTCAACTTCTACCGTGGCCCCCATGCTTTCGGCTATTTTTTCAACTGTCCGTTTGATCCGGGCATGGATTTCTTCCTGCATCTTATTGTCTCATGTTCTGATTGTTCCAGTCATCTCCACTTCTTCCGGAATGATGTTATTTCGAACACCACCATGAATTGTGGCAACTGTAAGCGTTGCTCCTGCCTCAGTCAAGTCCAATTGCCTGCTTACTATGGTCTGAAGACCATTAATTATTTGGGCCGAAACCACAACAGGATCAATACCCGACCAAGGCGCTGATCCATGTGCCTGCACACCTTTCACTTTAATTTTTAACATGTCAGACGCGGCCAGCAATTCCTCAGGTCTAAATGTGACCGTCCCTATCGGAGTTTGCGAGCTGATGTGAAGACCAAAAGCCACATCCACTTTCGGATCATCCAACACGCCTTCTTTTATCATCAGTGCCGCACCCCCTTCCTCTCCTTCAGGAGCTCCTTCTTCTGCCGGCTGAAAAAGAAAAACAATATTTCCATTTAACTCAGATTTCATTTCAGATAAGATCTGCGCCACGCCCATCAATATGGCAATATGAGTATCATGGCCGAACGCATGCATCACTCCAACATCCTGGCCCAGGTAAGTCGACTTCTCCTTGGAGGCAAACGGAAGGCTGTTTCTCTCAACTACTGGCAAGGCATCAATGTTGGCACGGAGTGCAATGGTAGGTCCGGGTCTCCCTGTTCTCAACATGCCCACTGTGCCAGTCTTTGCCACAGGGTATCTGACTTCAAGACCTAGCGACTTCAGATGATCTGCTATCATTTTTCCGGTCTTAAATTCTCTGTTTGACAATTCCGGATACTGATGAAAGTGTCTTCTCCATTCAATCACTTTTTATTCTAATTCTTTGGCTTTCTGGTCAAGCTTAGCTTGCAGTTTCGCATTGCTTTTTGCAATTGCACCTGC
>DATCZR010000129.1:0-29225 GCA_036525835.1 Cyclobacteriaceae bacterium | reverse complement strand
CCAGGACAACAATCAATCCAAGCACGACCTCAAATCCTTTGATCTTTTCTCTCCCCATCAGTGGTTCTAGAAATGCCGACCAAAGTGAACCCGTAGCAAATCCTACCAAACTGACTGAGGCATTAGATAATTTAGCTGAGGCAAAAAATGTTATCCAGTGAATTCCAACAATGAAGCCGGTTCCGATTATTTTGAACAAGTCATTTTGTGATACTTGGAATGATTTCTTGGTGAGTAAAATTAAAACGAGCAAGCCTAATGCAGCCAGCAGTGTTCGGTAGAAAACCATCTCCACGGCCGGGATTGAAATGAGCAGCCCCAAAATGGCGGTAAAGCCCCATAGAAAAACCAGAAAATGCAACTTGAAATAATCTGCTGTTGAGGGGATCACCTTGGAACGTATTTATACATGCCTAGAGAAATCAAGGTGAAAGTGATGTTGGGAAGCCATGCAGCCAACAGAGGTGATAGAGATCCGGCTTCTGCAAAAGTCCGCGACATCATAAAAAATAAAATAAAAACAAAAGAGAGAAGAAACCCTAATGCAATTTGAAATCCGGTGCCACCCCGACTCTTCTTGGAGGATACAATAACCCCCATGAACACCAATACAAAAATGGTAAAAGGCGAAGAGAATCTTATTTGCCGTTCCACCTCAAAGACTTCCACACCACTCGCGCCTCTAAATTTAAGTTTGTTAATGTATGAGGTAAGTTCGTTAATGGTCATTCCGTCAAATTTACGGTCCTCATTCTCAAAATCTTCGGGTGTCACCGAAAGAGTAGTATCGAGTCTTTCGCCAATTTGTTGCGTGTAGGGCAAGGGTTTGTAACCCACTGTGAAAATTGAGTCCACTTTTTTTCTTTTCCAAAACCGCATGACCCACTTTCTCTTGGTCGAGTCCCAGGTGATGTTATCGGCAGTCAGTTTTTCTATCAATCGATTGTCTTCAAATTTTTCAAGCGAAAATTGATAACCAGTGTGGGTATTCACATTATAGTTTTGCAAATAGAAGTAGACATTTGGTTCGATCTGCATGTGAACATTGCGCTGATCAAAGTAATATGACTTGTTGAGGTACTGGATTTCAAACGCAAGACGTGATCGATTGGATTGAGGAATTACCCAACCATTCAAAACAAAATTGAATACTGCAATAATTAGAGAGGCCAGGAAGTAGGGTACAAGAAGTCTTCGGAAGCTGACCCCACTGCTTAGGATGGCAATGATCTCAGTGCGTGCAGCCATCTGTGAAGTGACAAATACCACTGCGATGAACACCATAATCGGACTTACCAATCCGATGATCCAGGGAATAAAATCTCTATAGTAGCCTAGAATGGTAAGCGAATCTAGATTGGCTTTTGCAAACTTGTCCATCTTTTCGGCCAAGTCAATGATGGCCACAATAGCCACAATGATCAATACCACGAAAATGAAGGTAAAGAGAATTTTTTTAATGATATACTTATCGAGAATCTTCAACATGATTGTTGATCCTTAGAGTCGCTGTGAAACTTTTTTAACCATTTCATTTTTCCAACTTAGAAAAGTGCCCTGCATTATCTTTTCTCTGGCAGTAGTCACGAGCCAAAGATAGAAGGTGAGGTTATGAATTGAAGCAATTTGCGCGCCTAAAATTTCTTTACTGATAATCAAGTGCCTTAAGTAAGCTTTTGAATGCGTTGAGCTTACATAACCACCCAGATTCAAGTCAATGGGATCAAGATCATCCTTCCATTTCTCGTTTCTGATATTGATGATGCCCTCACTGGTAAAGAGCATGCCATTGCGGGCATTTCTCGTTGGCATGACACAATCAAACATATCTATTCCTAAAGCGATACACTCAAGAATATTTTCTGGCGTGCCAACACCCATTAGATACCGGGGTTTATCAGCCGGAAGTATGTTGCAGACCAAGTCGGTAAATTCATACATCATTTCGTGTGGCTCGCCCACTGATAGACCACCAATGGCATTGCCCGGCAAATTTTGATTGGCAACAAACTCGGCCGACTGTTGTCTTAAGTCTTTGTAAGTGCTTCCCTGTACGATTGGAAATAGTGCCTGCGTATAGCCATACTTCGGTTCAGTATTCTTCATCCGATCGGCACAACGTGTCAACCATCGATGCGTTAGATCCATCGATTGTTTCGCGTAATTGTATTCGCAAGGATAAGGAGTACATTCATCAAAAGCCATGATAATGTCGGCTCCAATACTTCTTTGAATGTCCATGGCATCTTCAGGGGAGAAAAAATGCCTTGATCCATCGATGTGTGATTTGAACGTAACACCCTCTTCATTGATCTTTCTATTTTCCGATAATGAATATACCTGATATCCTCCACTGTCGGTTATGATTGGCCCCGACCAACTGTTGAACTTGTGTAGCCCTCCGGCCTTTTCTAATAGTTCAATTCCTGGTCGCAGAAAAAGATGATACGTGTTTCCTAAAATTATCTTTGCCCCAATGTCTTCAGCAAGTTCACGCTGGTGCACTGCTTTTACAGAGGCCGCTGTACCTACCGGCATGAAAATAGGGGTAGGTATTTCACCGTGATCGGTAATGATATTCCCGGCTCTTGCTTTTGAAGCAGTATCTGTCCTTTGAAGTTGAAATTCCATGTTGCTTGGAAGCGGTGCAAAAATAGGTATTTAGCAATAACAATTAGGCGGGGAACTGCCCAAGTGGCGTTTTTCAGTAGATCAGGATTTCTTAACTTTCCAATTGAATCTAAAGGCATGAAATACGAAAGCATCGGAAGTGATTTGTTTGTCTCCAATAGAAAACGACTCTTAAAAGAATTGCCTAAAGGGGCGATAGCGGTTTTCAACTCCAACGATCACATGCCCACCAATGCAGACGGCACCATGCCCTTTCGCCAAAATAGTGATCTGTTTTATCTGACCGGAATTCAACAGGAAGAAAGTTATCTGGTTATTTGTCCTGATTTTCCAGATAAAAATTTAAGGGAGGTTTTGTTTCTACGGAAACCTAACGAACTCCTGGAAAAATGGGAGGGACACAAATTAACAAAACAGGAGGCAAAAGAAGTTTCTGGCATAACCACTGTAAGGTGGAATAATGAATTCGATAAACTCTTTCATCATATGATGGTGATGGGAGGTGTTTCCAACGTATACCTCAACACCAATGAGCATTATAGATCCAATGTGATAGTAGAAACTCGGGATGCCCGTTTTATTGAGTGGTGTAAGAATGCTTACCCACTACATCGCTATGAAAGGGTTGCTCCTTTAATGGCCAAGCTTAGAGCGATAAAGCAAAAGAGAGAAATAGAATTGATGCAAATAGCTTGCGATATAACCGAAAAGGGATTTCGCAGAATTTTACAATTTGTTAAACCCGGAGTGATGGAGTATGAGATTGAAGCGGAGTACATTCATGAGTTTATTCGCAATCGTTCCCGCGGATTTGCTTACGAACCCATTATTGCCTCCGGTGCAAACAACTGTGTGCTTCACTATATCGATAACAGCAGAAAGTGTAAGGCGGGAGATTTGATTTTACTAGATGTAGCGGCTGAATACGCCAATTACAATTCCGATCTCACGCGAACCATTCCGGTGAGTGGGAAATTTACCAAACGGCAAAAAGAAGTTTACAATGCAGTGTTGCGCGTAATGCGTGGAGCCATTAAATTACTTGGGCCAACAACCAATTTTTTTGATTATCAAAAAAAGGTGGAGAAGATGATGGAGGAAGAACTTCTTAAATTGAAATTGATTACCAAAGCAGAAACGATAGCAAAAAATCCCGGTAACCCCGGATTTCGAAAGTATTTCTATCATGGCACCTCTCATCTCATTGGATTGGATGTTCACGATGTGGGGGATATGCATGCTAAAATGCCGCTTTGTTCCATTTGGACTGTTGAGCCCGGGATTTACATCCAGGAAGAGGGATTTGGAGTACGACTGGAAAACAATTTAGTCATTCAAAAAAGTGGCGTTCTCGATTTAATGAAAAACATACCGGTAGAAGCCGATGAAATTGAGGATTTGATGAATTCAAAATGAAACGAGGTATTGCCCTATTTTTGATTTTCCTTTTGTTCGGTGTATCAAGCGCCAATGAATTTTGGCTATTGCCAAGAAAATTCAAGTATAATGTGGGTGAGAAGATGATCCTCGACTTCATGGTGGGAGAGGGTTTTGAGGGCGTGTATTGGGATTTATCCAGGCACCAGGTGGAAAAACTGACATTGTTCAATCGCGTAGGCGAAACGAATCAACTTTCTAATATCAAACGTACAGCAGGTTCTAATCTTGAATATGCATTTAACAATGTAGGCACCCACTTAATAGCCCTGGAAAGCAATCAGGCATTTATTGAATTGGAACCTGAGGAATTCGAAACTCATCTGAGAGAAGACGGATTGGATTATATTATTGACGATAGGCAAACACGTGGGGAGCAAAATAAAAAGTCAAGAGAATTGTACTCTAGATATGCCAAGCTGTTGGTGCAGGTTGGGGACAAAACGGATGACACATATAAGAAAAAGGCCGGTCTGAAGTTAGAGATCATGCCCTCTCAAAATCCTTATGATCTAAAATCAGGAGATTACATGGATTGCCAAATTTACTACCGGGGGAATCCAGAACCACATGCCCTGATCAAGGTGTGGAGTCATGTAGGCAACCGCATCTTTTTGCAAAATATTTATACGGAATCAGATGGATCAATCCGCTTTCCGATAAGCAATTCCGGTCCATGGATGGTGAGTACAGTAAAAATGATTAGGTCAAATTCACCTAAGGCGGAGTGGGAGAGTATGTGGTCTACTTTGGTTTTTGAAATAGAATAAAAATTTATGAGCAATTCATCCATTTCGTCCGATCAGGCGCCCGAACCGATGGGCTTATACCCTCACGCCAAAAAAGTAGGCAACTTACTTTTTCTTTCTGGTGTTGGACCGAGAAAAAGGGGATCAAAAGATATTCCGGGTGTTACATTGGATGATCAAAAGAATATTATCTCTTATGATATCGAAGTACAGTGCCATTCTGTATTTCAGAATGTGCGATATATTCTCGAGGCAGCAGGATCAAAGTGGGAAAACCTGGTGGATGTAACCGTGTTTCTCACCAACATCAAAGATGATTTTACGACCTACAATAAAATCTATGCTGAATATTTTAAGGACAATCAACCGTGCCGGACAACGGTAGAAATTAATGCCTTGCCTACGCCTATAGCGATTGAATTAAAATGTATTGCGACACTGGATTAAACAGAGAAGCTTTCCCCACACCCACAAGTGCGCGAGGCGTTGGGATTGACAAACTGAAAACCCTTCCCATTCAGGCCATCAGAAAAGTCTAGCGTTGTACCCAAGAGGTAAAGCAAACTTTTTTTATCAACCAGTATTTTTACGCCTTTATCTTCGAAGACTTGATCTGCCGGGTTTATTTTATCGTCAAAGTCAAGGTCATACATCAGGCCAGAGCAACCACCACCCTTAACGGAAACTCTCACGTTATGATTGGGGGTTCTCCCTTCTTCTTTTAACAATTCAGAAATTCTGCTTTTCGCTTTTTCGGTTACGCTAATCATATCCTTATGAAACTGGATTTAATACTACACTAAACACGGTGATTGTATTTCTATCACGACCGTAATACAATTTCTCCAATGCGTTAAAAATATTACTTGCTCTAAAATAGGAAGTATGCAATTCATGTTCCCCGCCCGCTACCCATTGAATGGTGTAAGAATTATCTTTTTCCTTAAAGTTTTGAACATAACTCCACATTTTCTTTAAAGCATCTACTTTGTCAGATCCGGTTTCGGAGTGAAACAAGAATGACTGATTGTGCCTTGGGTTGAGTGTGATTAAGTCCAACTTGGTCTTGCCGTCCATTACACTATATTCAAAAATCAGGTCGCTGGTACGTAGTCCCAAATAGCCTTTAATTTGTTGCTGGATTCTGGCGGACTCTACATGAACATCGCTTGTGGTTTCTAACATCATTGTATTATTTCAAATGCAAAACTCTGGGAAAGCACTAAAAGTTTCTCAACTTCATACAAAATTAAACAATTCCAACTAAGAAAGTCATGGATAAAATTGAGCATATCGGGATTGCTGTCAGGAATTTGGAAGAATCTAACCGCTTGTTTTCTAAATTATTAGGCAAAAAGCCCTATAAAGTGGAGGATGTGGCCACAGAAGGAGTGCGAACCTCTTTTTTTGAAGTAGGCGGAGTAAAAATTGAGCTGTTAGAGGCCACACATGAAGAATCCCCCATTGCCAAATTCATTGCCAAGAAAGGAGAGGGGATCCATCATTTGGCTTTTGCCGTAGATGATGTAGCCAAAAGTATGACAGCTCAAGAGGCAAATGGATTTTCATTGATCAATAAGGAGCCAAAGGATGGCGCTGACAATAAGAAGATCGCATTCTTACATCCGAAATCTACGAACGGGGTCCTTTTAGAATTATGTCAGGATAAATAGGCATTAATTACGTTGACCAAATTGAATTCGGTTATAGTGCTTTAGCTTCTTCTTCCCTTCATGAGTTTCATAATAGGGTTTCGGTCCACACGACCCAAACATCAGTACTGCAATACAAATCAAGGGTATCCACTTTTTCATGCCTTTTGCTTTTTAACCTTAATAAGCGATAGATTGTATTTTGTAGCCAAACCGCAGATAAGTCTTACTTTTGGTTGATAAATAACTTTTAAAACCGATAAAAGGCAGTTACGAAAATGGAGGAAAAGCGATCTGAAATAAATGAATTAGGTGAATTTGGATTAATTGATCGTATTGCTTCGCAGTTTCAGCTTAACAATAAGTCTTCACTGCTTGGAATTGGTGATGATGCAGCTGTGATAGATGCAGGTGGAGATTGCATTTTGCTTTGCACGGATATGCTTACCGAGGGAGTCCATTTTGACCTGTCGTATACACCCTTACAACACTTGGGATATAAAGCAGTGGTGGTCAATGTATCGGACATTGCTGCCATGAATGGCAGGCCTGAGCAAATTGTAATTAGTCTTGGGTTGAGCAATCGATTTTCAGTTGAAGCGATTGATGCTTTTTATGAAGGTGTGCGAGCGGCATGTAAAAATTATAATGTGGACTTAGTCGGTGGCGATACCACTTCTTCTGCTTCTGGATTGGTAATTTCTATTGCAGCACTTGGTCGGGCGAAAAAGGAGAATATAGCCTATAGAAGCGGTGCACAATTGAATGATATCATTTGTGTAACAGGTGACTTAGGTGGTGCATACCTGGGGCTTCAGATTTTGGAACGTAACAAGCAGGAATTTTTATCAAATCCGGAGATGAAGCCACAGCTGGAAGACTTTGAATATATGGTGGGCCGACAACTAAAGCCAGAAGCTAGAATGGACATTGTGTTTGAATTAGCGGAACTGGGCATTAAGCCCACTTCCATGATCGACATTTCGGACGGATTAGCTTCTGAGCTATTACACATCAGCAAATATTCGGGCATAGGCATTAAAATATTTGAGGATAAAATACCTATTGATACCAAAGTGTATGAAACAGCAGCTATTGAACTAAAAATTGATCCCATTACCTGTGCGCTGAATGGGGGTGAAGATTACGAATTGTTATTCACCATTAATCAAACGGATTTCGAAAAGATTAAAAAGCATCAGGACATTCACTTCATCGGCCATGTGCATGACAATGCTTCACAAAACTTGTTAATTACCAAACTTGGATCGGTAATCCCATTGACTGCCCAGGGATGGAATCATTTCAAATCATCTTAGTCAATCGGATAGGGAATGTAAACGAACTTGGTAAACTCCTGATCGACAACAAATAAACAGCAGAACTCATCCGGATCCTTGTAGGCCTCTTTAAACACTTTTTCTTTATCGGTCGCTACCAATTCGCGTTCAACAAATTCGCCTAAAAAGGAAGCGTAATAATTCCAATCCAACTCCAAGTCCTTTTTGTCAATCAATAATTGGCCAATTGAAATGGAATCTTTTGCTATTGGAAAAATGGGATAATCGAAACCTGCTTTCCTGATTTGATAAGAAGACTCCTTCAAGGTGTCAGACACCTTCACGAAATCTCTGGAGATAGTGCCTAAATATTTACCGTCTAATTCAGGATCGTTGTTCATGAAAATCTCATTTGATGCTTTGCAAAAGTAATGAAAGGAGTTAAATGGATGACTGCTTTCATTTAAGGGTGTTTTCCATAATCCATTTTTCGGAAAAGTTTTTCAGGACAGGAAAAAATTCCTTGAATTCATTTTCAAACAACTCATAGTGTCTGGACAGATCCGATACAGCTTCATCCATTTTGGAATCGAAAGCCGTACGCCTTGACATTCCGGATAAGGCCCGGTGAATACCTTCTTTATAGGCATAGTTAAGAAACCAATTGCCGCGAATCATGTAAGGCACCATGCGTTGGACACCCTCCGGAAGCATCAATCTATGTTTATCCAACAATCCGTAGAATTGTTGGGCGAAATCATCAAGGGGAAGATGGTGAAAGTCGTCCCAGTTTTTGGCCAGGAAGTGATCGTAGTACATGTCGACAATTACGCCAGAATAATGCCGATATTTAGGACGCAGCCGATCTTTGCTATTTTGAACGACATCGTGTTGATCAGTAAATTTATCAATGGCTCGGTGAAGTTCAATCCCACGAACAATTTCCGCATCATAGCGGTCGCCTAAATAGCCACCTTTCACAAAATCCGCGATAAAATTGCCAATCATCAATTGGGTGTCATCACCAGAAAGATACACATGGGCCAAAAAATTCATTGACTGTAAGGTAATTGATAAAGTTTATTTTTATTGAAGAACTTTTTGATCATTTTTGATCTACATATAAACCACCAAAATCCTATAAAGTTATGTCAGTGCTTTCACAGCTAAAATTATTAGTCAACCTAGCCCTCATCGATGAGGAAGTAGCTGATAGGGAAAAGCAATACATCACCAATATTGGAGTGGCAAACGGATTGTCAGAACAAGATGTAGAATTCTTGTTTAATCAAAGTCATAAAATCATCGTGCCTGATGGTTTATCAGATGATCTAAAGTTTGATTATATATTCAGTTTGGTCCAGCTGATGAAAATAGATGAACGACTGTATCAGAACGAAATCAAATACTGCTCGCAAGTAGCTGCCAAATTGGGATATAAGCAAGATGTCATGTTTGAGCTGATGCTGAAAGTAAGTTCATCGATGAAGAAAGCAGAAATTGATTCTCTGAGGCAATTGATTTCTGCCTATTTGGTGAAATAGCATTTGGTCTTCAATTCATTAAATTTATAAAATTCGGACTTCCCGATCGATAGATAAATATCTACCTTTGCGCCTCAAAATAGGCACTTGATGACGGGAATGAAACAAATCCGCAATTTCTGCATAATAGCACATATAGACCATGGCAAAAGCACGTTGGCAGACCGGCTGTTGGAGGCTACCGGTACGCTTACTTCCCGTGAAATGCAGGATCAGGTACTGGACAGCATGGACTTGGAGCGCGAAAAGGGAATCACCATTAAGTCGCACGCCATCCAGATGAACTATAAATTTGAGGGAAAGGAATATATCCTGAACCTCATAGATACTCCGGGACACGTAGATTTTTCATATGAGGTTTCCCGCTCCATTGCAGCATGTGAAGGTGCTTTGCTCATCGTAGATGCTGCCCAGGGAATTGAAGCACAAACTATCTCTAACCTGTATCTGGCGCTGGAACATAATTTGGAAATCATTCCTGTGCTGAACAAAATTGATTTGCCTGCTGCCCGGCCAGAGGAAGTAACCGATGAGATTGTTGAGTTAATAGGATGCAATGCTGATACAGTGATTCATGCGAGCGCCAAACAAGGTATAGGTATCGACGAAATTCTGGAGGCCATAGTCAAAAGAGTGCCTCCGCCGAAGGGTGATCCGAATGCTCCATTGCAGGCCATGATTTTCGACTCCGTCTTTAATTCATTTAGAGGCGTTGAAGTCTATTACCGGGTATTCAATGGCACGCTAAAGCAGAAGGAAATTATCAAGTTTGTCAATGCAGGCCGAACCTACGATGCGGACGAAATAGGAGTGCTTAGACTTCAAAAGCAACCTTGTAAAGAAATTAGTGCCGGTAATGTGGGCTACCTGATTTCTGGAATAAAGGAAGCTAAGGAAGTAAAGGTAGGAGATACCATAACACATGCCAACCGGCCAGGCGAATCCATAAAAGGTTTTGAAAATGTCAAACCCATGGTTTTCGCTGGAATCTATCCGGTGGAGACTAGTGAATTCGAGGAGCTGAGAGCCTCCATGGAGAAACTTCAATTGAATGATGCTTCTCTTGTATGGGAGCCAGAGACCTCAGCAGCTTTAGGGTTCGGTTTTCGTTGTGGATTTTTCGGAATGCTTCATCTTGAAATTATTCAAGAGCGACTGGAGCGTGAGTTTGGAATGACGGTGATCACTACCGTTCCATCGGTTCAATTCAAGGCTAAATTGACCAGTGGAAAGGAGATCAATATCAATGCGCCTTCGGAGATGCCCGACCCCACACGTCTCGACTATATTGAAGAGCCTTACATCATGGCGCAAATCATTTCCAAGTCGGAATTTATTGGTCCCATCATGGAGCTGTGCATTGACAAACGAGGACAGGTAAAAAACCAGGTATATTTGTCATCCGATAGAATTGAGTTGTCATTTGAAATGCCTTTGTCCGAAATTGTGTTTGACTTTTTTGATAGACTAAAAACAATATCCAGAGGCTACGCTTCTCTTGATTATCACTTGATTGGATTTAGGGAATCAGACATGGTGAAGTTGGATGTGATGCTCAATGGCGATAAAGTAGATGCGCTCTCGGCAATTGTACATAGAGCAAAGTCTTATCAGTGGGGGAAAAAGCTATGTGAAAAACTCAAAGAGCTGATACCTCGACAAATGTTTGAGATCGCTATACAGGCATCAATCGGACAGAAAATTGTAGCGCGTGAAACAGTGAGTGCCATTAGGAAGAACGTGTTGGCCAAATGCTATGGGGGAGATATTTCGCGTAAACGTAAACTCTTAGAAAAGCAAAAGAAAGGGAAGAAGCGAATGAGGCAGATTGGCAACGTGGAAATTCCGCAAGAGGCTTTTATGGCTGTGTTGAAGATCGATTAGTTTTTTTGATAAACGGCCTTATTGGATAGATTAGAATTAACGACTATTAACACTGTGTTTCTAAATACAATAGCCCATGGTAGATACAGGTAAATACACTTTGATAGATGGCCGGAAGGTGGCTGCCGAAATCAAGCAGGAAATTGCTGATCGCGTGACTGAATTAAAAAGGCAGAATAAAAAACTGCCTCACTTGGCGATAATTCTGGTTGGCGATGATGGAGCCAGCACCACCTATGTTGATGGCAAAGTCAAAGCGTGTAAGGAAGTGGGCTTTCATTATTCATTACTTCGTTTTGCGGATACCATTTCAGAGGAGCGTTTGCTTAAGCACATCGATCAAATAAATAATGATGATGATATCGATGGTTTTATTGTTCAGTTGCCACTTCCATCACGTATATCCGTTGAGAAAGTTACGGCAAGGATATTACCTGAAAAGGATGTTGATGGATTTACCAATGAGAACTTTGGCAGCATCACTTCGGCTGATCCACATATTTTTCCTGCTACGCCTTTTGGCGTGATGGAGCTTCTAAGAAGATATAATGTGGAGACTAAGGGAAAGCATTGTGTAATGGTGGGTGCAAGTCGATTGGTAGGGGCCCCGTTAAGTATGATGCTTGCGGAACAGGGGCGAGCCACGGTGACTATTTGCCACAAGTACTCAGAAAATCTGGCGAGTCATACCCGGCAAGCAGATATTTTGCTTACTGCGGTGGGTAAACCTGGCCTCATTACAGGTGATATGATCAAGGAGGGTGCGATTGTAATTGATATTGGAACCACTCGTGTTGAGGACAAGACAAAGCCAAGGGGGTTCACGTTGAAGGGAGATGTAGATTTTGAAACTGTTGCACCTAAATGCAAGTTGATTACCCCGGTGCCAGGTGGTGTAGGTCCCATGACCATTGTTTCTTTGTTGCTCAATACCCTTAAAGCTTCGGAGCAAAGATCAAGCTCAAATTGAGTACCACAAAAAAAGTTTCTGCGTTTGATCTTCCTTTGATGGAGGATTTTTACACCATACAGGGTGAAGGGGCCTTTCAGGGAACAGCCGCTTACTTTATTCGACTGGCTGGATGTGAGGTAGGTTGCGTATGGTGTGATGTAAAGGAATCATGGGATGCCTCATTGCATCCGGTCGTAGGGGTGAAAGAAATTGTAGCCAGAGCTCAATCAAGTAACTGTAAATTGGCAGTGGTCACCGGTGGAGAACCTGCCCATTACGACCTTACTGAACTTACCAGTCAGCTTCACCGAGCAGGCCTAAGAACTCACATTGAAACCTCAGGAGCTTATGGAATAACTGGTACGTGGGATTGGGTTTGTTTGTCTCCTAAAAAATTTAAGCCTCCGGTGAATTCATCTTTTGCGAAAGCTGATGAATTAAAAATGGTGATATATAACAAAAATGATTTTGATTGGGCCGAACAGCATGCCAGCTACGTCAATGCAGATTGTAAACTTTATCTTCAGCCTGAATGGTCAAAAGAAAAAGAAATGCTGGGTCTTATAATAGATTATGTAAAAACTTATCCACGTTGGAAAATATCGCTGCAAGTACATAAGTATATGAATATTCCATAGTGGGCTACTGCAGATTTTAACTCTTTTTCCATCAGCTTTTAGTCTTTTGCTCGTTTATTCCTTGATGTCTCTCAAGAGATGTTTAGTTTTATGGAATGGACTCGATGATGAATAAGTTGTTTTTGCTGGGAATGATCTATGTGTTGATTTCATTTTCCGAGGTAAATGCCCAGTACAGTACTAAAAAGAAAAAAGCGATAGAGCTATATACGCAGGCGGATAACTATCGGGTACGAGGCCAATACTTAACGGCAATTGCACTTCTACAAGAAGCTATCGAGAAGGACAGAAATTTTGTGGAAGCTTATTTTAGGCTTGGAATAACTTTCAAGGCAATGCGAGATTTCAACCGCTCAAATATAACCTTGGAAAAAGGTTTGTCACTTACACAAGATATAAAAAAACAAAAAGGCTTCTTCTTGGAGTTAGGTGATAACTACTTGCGACAAGGTGACTATGAGAAATCACTTAATTTTCTAAATCATTTTTTGGATGCGGAAACGACCAATCGACAACGAATGGTAACAGCTCAATTGTGGAAGCGAAATGCGGAATACGGCCTGAGGAATAAGAAAATCCAATCTCAATATAAACCCAGACAATTGGGAGATACACTTAATCATTTTGGTCTTCAGTATTTTCCCGTGCTTACCGCGGATGAGCAAGAGATGATATTTACCCGTAGGATGGGTCCCGGACCTGACGATGATGAAGATTTGGTTGTTTCAAGAAAAAACGAAAATGGTAATTGGACCGTTCCGGTTTCAATTTCAAAAAATATCAATTCTAAATTTAATGAAGGCACTTGCACGATCTCGGCAGATGGCCGCACTTTGATTTTTACTTCGTGTATTGGGCGTAGGGGGTATGGTAACTGTGATTTATTCTACAGCAGGAAAGTAGGTGATGAATGGTCGGTGCCAGTTAATATCGGACCCGAAATAAATTCCAGTGCTTGGGAATCACAACCTTCGCTTTCCGCGGATGGTCGTATACTTTACTTCATCTCCGATCGCAGGGATGGAATCGGGGGGAGGGATATTTATTTCTCACGAAAAACAGATGACGGCAAGTGGTCTCAGGCAGAAAATATGCAACAGCCTATCAATACTCCATTTGATGAGATTTCGCCCTTCATCCATGTTAATGGCCGCACTTTATTTTATGCGACAAACGGAAAGCCCGGGTTTGGTGGATTTGATATTTTCAAAACTGAATTTAATAATGGAAAATGGGAAATGCCGATCAATTTTGGATCGCCCGTAAATGACCATGAGGACCAATTTTCACTTTTCATCACAGCGGATGGATCGCGTGGATATTATTCTCACGAAGATGGAACAAGAGAAAATTCATCAAGGCTTTTTGAAATTACCATTCCGAAAGAATTGCAAATTGAATATCGTAGCAATTTTGTCAAAGGTGTAGTTAAAGATCGTCAAACAGGTAATCCACTTCAGTCTCGTGTTGAACTCTTTGATTTGAAAAAGGATGAATTGGTTTCCGTGGTTGAATCTGACTTAGTCACCGGAGAATACTTAATGGTGCTTACAACAGGTTCTGATTATGCACTTTATGCTATGGCTCCAGAGTATCTTTTTCAAAGTCTGAATTTTAATTATGAGAATAACCTGAATCCTGAGCCTGTTGTTATTGATATTTTATTGGACAAGTCCGGTGCTGGGGCTAAGTCAGTATTGAACAATATTTTCTTTGACTTTGATAAATATGAATTGAAAGACCGATCTATTACCGAATTAAATAAGGTAATCAGATTTCTAAAGGAAAAACCAAATGTGAAAGTTGAGATTGGCGGCTATACAGATAGTGACGGATCAGCGGCTTATAATAAGCAACTTTCCTTGAAGCGTGCCCAGTCGGTGGTTTCCTATTTAGTAGAAAATGGTATAAATAAGAGTCGCCTATCAGAAAAAGGTTATGGAGCTGATAATCCCATTCGTCCCAATGATTCGGAAGAAAATAAGCAGGCCAATAGGAGAATTGAATTCAAAATTATTCAATAAGCTTTCATAATATGGGTAGGGTGTTGTGGCTGTTGAGGATTTGCCTGACTGGATGCCTGATGTTACTAAGCATCTCTCAAAGCTTTTCTCAGGTAGCTGCAAATTTTAATTCAATTAAGGATAAGTATCAATCCAATTTTGAAATTCAAAAAATCAAAGCATTAGAGTACGCTTCAAAACATGCTATTCCGCTTTCGCAAAAGACAATTGAGGGTAATCATTTGTTACTGATTGATGTAGTTGATGGTATTCCCATTTTTCTTTCGACTCTAAACATGGGAGCCGCTATCACAACGGGTGTTTCAAAAATTCAAGGAGGTTCTTCTGGATTGGATTTGAATGGTGAAGCCATGATAGTTGGTGTTTGGGATGGAGGGAGTGTAAAGGATCATATCGAATTCGGAAGTAGAATACTTTCAAATGAAATCACGGAAGATGATTCTCATGCGACACATGTGACAGGAACCCTCATTGCTGCTGGAATTAATTCCAATGCGAAAGGTATGGCTCCAATGGCTTCAGTAACCAGTTGGTATTTCGATAACGATTTGGCCGAAATGGCTGCACTGGCAAAACCTGACGAGAGTTCCTTATTGTTTTCCAATCATTCATATGGAACGGTAACAGGTTGGACCAAAATAAATGGCATATGGAGTTGGACTGGCGACCAATCGGTTTCACCGGATGAAGATTTTCGTTTTGGACTTTATGGAGAAAAAGCTGCAGCTTTAGATGAGTTAGCTAATCTCGCACCTTATTATACTATTGTGTGGGCTGCGGGTAATGACAGAGGAGAGTCCGGAAATGGATCAAGGCCTCCGGATTGCAATGGAGGCACAGGATATGATTGCATAATTCCGGAAGCCGTGGCGAAAAATATCATCACAGTTGGGGCTGTTGATAAAATGAATTCTTACACGAGTCCGTCCGGTGTCATGATGAGTTCATTTAGTAATTGGGGGCCAACAGACGATGGTAGAATTAAACCTGATATCGTTGGGGCGGGAGTTAACCTTTTATCAACAAGTGCAGTTGGCGTAGACACTTATGAAGTACGAAGCGGAACTTCTATGGCCACACCTAACGTGGCGGGTTCTTTAGTATTGATTCAGGATCTATATAAAAAATTATATGGTGGAGCCGTCATGAAGTCAGCAACGCTCAAAGCACTCGCTATTCACACCGCTAAAGAGGCAGGACCTTTACCGGGTCCGGATTATTCCTTCGGCTGGGGTCTATTGGATGCGGAAGCTGCAGCTCATCTTCTGATAACCCAGGATGGTATCAATAATGTGGTGGAGGAATTAGTATTGGCTAATGGGGTGTCATTTGAAAAAATATTGAACCCAAAGGCAAATCAAAAAATAACTGCGACCATTGTATGGAATGACCCCGCGGCAACTCAGCAACCATCCTTCCTGGATGCGCAGCAATTAATGCTAGTAAATGATTTGGATATAAAGCTGGTAGCTGAAAATGGGACTGAATACTATCCCTGGCTCCTTGATCCGGCCACGCCTGCTGCGCAGGCCATTAAAGGAAACAACTATCGGGATAATGTGGAAAAACTTGAATTTAATCTTCCGGAGGCCAAGCCTTATCGTTTGGTGGTAAATCACAAGGGACAACTTTCTGGAGGTAAACAATCATTTTCATTGATACTAAGTTATCAATCTACCCTCTTTTCATTCAATACACTTTATTGGATTGGAGATTCTGGCAATTGGGGGGACAACACGCATTGGTCCTTGACAAGTGGAGGTTCGCCTGCTTTTAGGGTACCAAGCGCTATGGATCAGGTAATCGTTGATGAGAATTCATTTGATGGACTTGGACCTGATCAGATTTCTTTGCTACAAAATCAATCTGTGGCGTCCATTAAATGGTTGCGTTCGACTGCAGCCAATCTGGAATTACAGAATAACACATTAACGGTGGGTAAAGAGGTTGTCGTTGCTGATGGATCTTTAAAAGCTATAGGAGCTGGAACAATAAAATGCATTTCGAATGCCAAAGGGAACTTATACTTTACTGATACTGATTTAGGGTCTATCCAATTGAGATTTGATGGCGGAGAGTGGGAAGTAAGAGGAAACCTAAGCGCGGATCAATTGGGATTAATAGCCGGAAAGCTAACAATTAATAAAAGCAAGTTGAATTTGAATAGACTCAATTTGACTTCATCGTCATCCAAGGAATTAAGAATAGATAATTCAGAAATAAGAATTGCTGATCAGAGTGAGGTAGATGGAAACACGGTAACTATTGACGCAGCGACTTCAAAAATCATACTGGAAGCACCAGCAATAGTCCTGAATTGGAGTGAAGTTAATTTTGATGGGGAGTTACAAATCGGAGCTTCAAACGTTTCTGTTGCTGGGAGTAATTTTATCCGATACCTACGGGTTAATCCGGGTACTTCAATTAATATAAGTGATGGTTCTGTTCTAAAAGTTGATTCCTTATCAGGGTTTGAGGGTCAGGTCGGTAACCCGATTAGCATTTCAAGTTCAACGAAATCGACAATTGAAATTACAAGTCATTTTCTTCTCTGTTCAGATTATATCAACATTAACAATGTTGATCTCATTGGCAGCGCCCGAATAAATTTAGGCCCGAATTCATTACTAATCAATTCACTTAATTGGCTATCCCAACCTTGCGCCACTGTATTATTTGCTAATTTTGACGCATCATACTTATGTCAAAATGGATTTACTGAGTTCATTGATAAAAGTGTGGGGCCAGTTACCAGTTGGGAATGGGACTTTGGTGATAGCGGAAGTATTGCTAACTCAAGCACATTCAAGAACTCGTATCATGGATTCGAAAATGCGGGAGTGTATCAGGTTCAACTGATCATACGTGATGGTCAATCTACTGCCTCCTTTAGCAAAGAAATTGAGATATCTCCATCTCAACTAAACCCGATTGATATTGCGGTAAACTCAACTCATCTCACCTGCCTGTCCACTGCGTCTTATTATCAGTGGTTTGTGGATGAGCAAGTAATTCAAGGGGCAACTGATCGATCTTATTTCTATGATGGCAATGATGGGGTTTATCGTGTGGTTACCTATGATGGGGAGTGCAATCACTCATCGCGATTATTAACAATCACGGAATTGGAAGCAGATAATCAAATTAATATTTATCCAAATCCTGCTAAAGACCTCCTTAATGTTATCGGATTAAAATCAAATTCATGGATTTTGTTAAGGGACGCGGTTGGCAAGATCTTATTTACAAACATTGCTAACAAGGATATGACCATCCCTTTGGGTAATGTTTCTGCTGGAATTTATTTTTTGCAAATAGAAAATAGCGAAGCAATCATCATTAAGAAGATAGCAGTTTACAAATAGCTGCTAATATGGTTTCATGGATTGGTTAAGGTAATTGGTAACGTAATCGGATACGCCTTCTTCCAGGGAATAAAAATGCTTGTTATATCCAATTTTTCTTAGCTTGTCCATTTTCGCTTCCGTAAAATACTGGTACTTATCCCGGATATCTTTTGGGGTATCGATAAATTCGATGTCTTCTTTTTTGCCAAGACCTTTAAATACGGCCTTGGTCAGGTCCAGAAAGGTCCTCGCTTTCCCAGAACCCAAATTATAGATGCCGGAATTTTTCCGATGGTGCATCAGAAAGTAGCACACCTCAACCACATCCTTGACGTATACAAAATCCCTCATCTGTTCTCCATCTTTGTAGTCCGGATTATGCGAGCGGAAGAGTTTCATCTTTTCAGTAGCTTTAATTTGATTGAAGGCCTGAAAAATGACTGATGCCATTCGCGTTTTATGGTATTCATTGGGGCCATAAACATTGAAAAATTTCAGTCCAGCCCAAAAAAATGGTTTTTCCTCTTGACTTAAGGCCCAAACATCAAATTCTTGTTTAGAGAGGCCATAAGGATTAAGTGGAATGAGTTTGTCAATTGCAGATTCATCGTCATCGTACCCTTGTTCGCCCAATCCATAAGTGGCGGCAGTGGAAGCGTAAATTAACGGTATCTGATATTTTACACATCGCTTCCATACTTCCTTGGTATAATCAGTATTGAGACGATGAAGTAGGCTAATGTCAAATTCAGCTGTATCGGTTCGGGCGCCAATGTGAAATAGAAATTCCACATTTTCATAGTTTTTGTCCAACCATGCCATAAATTCGTCCCGATCCACTCTCTCTTGTATAACTGCACCCACCAGGTTTTTATTCTTGGTCTCATTGTCAAATTTGTCCACAGCAACAATGGCCTTGAAATTTTCAGCATTCAATTTGTGAATAAGGCAACTGCCAATAAAACCAACAGCTCCGGTAACTATGATCATGCAGCTAAAATAATTTGTTGCAAGTTAACGTATATTTGCGGCAGAGTAAAAATATGGTTCACGTTAGTAGAAAGGAACATTTTAATGCAGCTCACAAGCTGTATAACCCCGACTGGTCAAAAGAAAAGAACTTTGAGGTTTTTGGGCCATGTGCAAACGAAAATTGGCATGGACATAACTTTGACTTAATTGTTACGGTAAAAGGAAAGCCGGATCCTGATACTGGGTTTGTAATTGATCTTAAAAGATTGAGCTCTTTAATAAAGACTGAAGTGGTAGATAAATTGGATCACAAAAATCTCAATTTAGATGTAGATTTTATGAGTGGTAAGTTGGCTAGCTGCGAAGTGCTAATTATCGAGATCTGGAAAATTTTAGAGCCCAAGATCACTACGATCAGCAAAAACGGAGCACTTCATTCCCTTCGTCTTTATGAAACACCACGCAATTACGTGGAGTATTATGGTGAATAATTCTCATCTATTTTGAAATACTATCTAATAGCTGGCGAACGCTCTGGAGATCTCCATGGAAGTAACTTGATGAAAGAAATCAAGAAACTGGATAGTGAAGCACAATTTCGAGGATTTGGTGGCGATTATATGGTCGAAGCCGGATTAGACCTGGTTATCCATTATCAGGACATGGCATTCATGGGATTAATTGCGCTTTTTGTGAATTTGAGAACGTTATTGGGGCGTTTAAAACAATGCAAAAATGATATTCTTGACTATCAGCCAGACGTAGTCATCCTTATTGATTATGGGGCATTCAATAAGCGCATAGCCAAATTTTGTAAAGCGAATACCGTTAGAAATTATTATTATATATCCCCTAAGGTGTGGGCATGGTATCAGTCACGAGCCAAAGAACTTAAATCCAATGTGGATCGCATGTTTTGCATTCTCCCTTTCGAAAAAGAATTCTTTAAGAAGTTCGACTGGGAGGTGGATTATGTTGGGAATCCAGTACTAGATGCAGTTAAAGCCTTCGTTCCCAATCCTAAATTTCTCGCTCAGAATGGATTAGAGGGAAAAAATCAGTTAGTCGCACTTTTGCCAGGCAGTAGAAAAAGTGAGCTTCTTAAAATCATTCCGTTGATGAAGGAAGTGATAGAGGCTAATCCAGATTTTAATTTTGTTGTGGCTGCAGTTAAGTCTATGCCATTTGTATTGTACCAACCGATTTCCAGGTATTCAAATGTTAAGCTGGTTTTTGATTCCACCTATGATTTACTTTCTCATGCCCATGCTGCCGTTGTCACTTCTGGCACCGCTACCTTGGAAACAGGGCTATTTAAAGTACCTCAGGTTGTGGTTTATAAAGCTAACCGGGTTGAGTTCTTTCTGGCTGATCTTATGATTAAGGTTGAATTTGTTTCTTTGGTGAACCTCATTGTAAAAAAGGAAGCCATTCGCGAGCTCATTCAAAAAGAGGCAACCGCGGAGAACGTAATTGTGGAACTTAGAAGGCTGATGCTTGATCAGTTTTACCGCGATAGATTACTGAAAGATTATGATCATCTATTAGATATCCTAGATACCGGATCGGCCTCCAAAAATGCAGCCAGTCTAATGTTTAATTACTTAAAGAAAGAAAGTTAAGCAACTTTTAGTTTGCTATAGTGTGACTTGCTGAATTTCAGTTCCGCATATGCTCGATTGATCGAAAGACGTTCTGGTGTTTTCTCAGACGGCAGGTCAAACATTGCATCGTTAATAATAGCCTCACAAATAGAACGCAATCCGCGAGCCCCAAGTTTAAAGTCCACAGCCTTCTCCACGATAAAATCCAAAGCGCCTTCTTTAAATTCAAGATCGATACTCTCCATCTCAAACAATTTCTTGTATTGTTTCACTAGTGCGTTCTTTGGTTCGGTCAATATTTTTCGCAGTGCATCTTTGTCCAGCGGATTTAGATAGGACAATACGGGTAAACGACCAATCAGTTCAGGGATCAACCCAAAAGACTTCAGGTCCAAAGCAGAAACAAATTGTAACAGATTGTCTTTATCAAATTCTCCTGGCTTTAAACTGCCTGCGCTGGCTGCAAATCCAAGTGGTCTTGTATTGAGGCGGCTAGCTATAAAGCGAGAAATGCCTTCAAAAGCACCGCCGCAAATGAAAAGTATGTTTTCTGTATTGACTGTGATCATTTTTTGATCAGGGTGCTTTCGGCCTCCTTGCGGGGGGACATTGACAGCGGTTCCTTCCAAAAGTTTTAATAATGCTTGCTGAACACCTTCACCGCTAACATCACGCGTGATAGATGGGTTGTCAGACTTTCGTGCAATCTTGTCTATCTCGTCAATATAAACGATACCTCTTTCTGCGGCCTCTACATTATAATCTGCGGCTTGTAATAGCCTCGTTAAAATGCTCTCAACATCCTCACCAACATAACCAGCTTCAGTAAGCACTGTGGCATCGGCAATACAAAAAGGAACCTGAAGCAATCGAGCCAAGGTTTTGGCTAAGTAAGTCTTTCCGGTCCCGGTTTCTCCCACCATGATGATGTTAGACTTTTCTATCTGAACCTCATTATCCACTTTCTTTTGCATCAACCGCTTATAGTGATTGTACACGGCAACCGACATCACTTTTTTTGCTTCATCTTGGCCAATCACGTACTCATCGAGAAACTTCTTGATTTCACGCGGCTTGATGAGCTTAAAATTGGGAAGGTTACCTGCTTCAGTTTTGTTCTTTTTTTCTTCAAGCAAGATCTGACTAGCCTGCGTTACACATTTGTCGCAGATATGGGCATGAATACCGGATATCATCAGATCCACATCCTTTTTATTCCTACCGCAAAATGAGCAAGTAACTTCAGCCATGTGATTCAAAATAGTGAACTACAAATGTACCAATTAATAAGTAAATCAGAATTTTAGGCCTTTTGCATGCTTATTTCTTCTTTTCAAGCACCTCATCGATCAAGCCGTAACTTTTAGCTTCTGCAGATCGCATCCAATAGTCGCGATCTGAATCTTTCTCGATTTTTTCAAATTTTTGACCACTATGTTTGGCAAGAATACTGTACAAGTCCTTTTTCACTTCCAATGTTTGGCGAAGCGAAATCTCCATGTCAGTAGCCTGACCTTGCATGCTGCTCATTGGTTGATGTATCATTATTCTGGAGTGTGGTAAGCCGGATCTTTTCTTTTCCGCACCTGAAGCTAAAAGCACGGCCGCCATGGAGGCTGCCAGTCCCGTACAAACAGTAGCGACATCTGGATTGATGTATTGCATGGTATCGTATATTCCGAGTCCAGCATATACAGAACCTCCCGGGCTATTGATATACATGATAATATCCTTTTTGGGATCGGAAGATTCAAGGAATAGAAGTTGTGCAGTTATCAAATTGGCAATCTGATCATCTACCCCCATGCCCAGAAATATGATTCGGTCCGAAATTAACCTGGTGAAAACATCAATAGCTCTAAAATTACCAGGACGTTCTTCAATCACGTACTGGGTCATATTGTCAATTTTTTGGGCGTAGTTATCAATGGTGTTTCCACTCATGCCCATGTGGTGAACTGCATACTTTCTGAATTCGTTATTGTTATTCATGATAATTGTGTTTTAGTCTAGTCGAAATACGGGCCATTCTATTTTAAATAACCGTATTCAATGTTAATAAGAATTTTGCAATAAAAAAGCCCGGTTAAGGGCTAATACGTTAAACTTAATTCAGAGGTTAAAAGTTCGAATTTTTCTAATGATTGTGCTTTTCTACAATTTTCTTAAACTCATCAAGTGTCACCTTTTTCACATCAATGGTTATGGTCTCTTTTATTGATTTGAGAATTTTTTCTTGTCTGAGCTGATCATATAATTTCATAAAATTCTTTCCTTCTTGGTCTGATAAATAATTATCTGCAATTCCATCAAGCTTATCACCCAGCTGTGCGGCAAAAGCTTGTCCGCCAAATTGCTCCATGATCATTTCTTTGGCTTTAGCTTTAACCTCGATAGCCTCGACAACAATCTTTAAGTCTTCAGCAATCTTATTCTTAATCAAGTCCCACTTGAGCGAATCCTTGTACTGGCCAAATTCTTTCTCTAAAATTTCATCCGTGATTTGCTCTCCTCCTGTATTCTTTAGCCACATCTTAAGGAATTCATCGGGCATATTTATTTTGGTGTTGTCTACAAAATAATGCTGGATCTCATGATCCAATAAATGATCCGTTTCTCGCTGATAGTTGCCCTGAATGGTTTCTTTAATTTTGTTGGTAAATTCTTCTTCAGATTTCACGGTGTCTTTGCCAAATACCTTATCAAATAAGTCCTGATTTATCTGAGCAGGGTCCACCCGGCTGATAGAAGTGATTTTGAAATGGTAGTTTCCTTTTTTGCTTTTAGCCTCTTCAGACGAAAGGCCAAAAAACGTTCCAACTTCTTCATCAGAAGAAAAAACTTTTCTGATGTCCATTTGAATGACATCATCCTTTTTCTTATCTACAAAATCCTTGACTACCTTTTTATCTAGCTTGGGTAACTCCAGATGGACACTAAGTGGGGTTTCGCTGCCTTCTTCTGTAACTTGGCCATGAAGATTGTCCCCGGCTTCACTTATTTCTGGGTGAGTTACTTCTCCAAAGCGTTTGCTCAGATCGGCTTTTGTATCTTCTAATACTTTCTTATCCACTTCGATGATATATGATTTGAGCTTCACCTTTGGCGAAAGCTCATATTTAAAATCATCCACCATTCCAATTTGAAATTCAAACTCAAAGTCTTTCTGAACATCCCAATCAATCAGATTAGCTTTTTCCTGATTAGGTAGCGGGTCGCCCAGAATCTTAAGGTTATTATTTTTGATATAGTCAGAGACTGAGTGAGAAAGAAGGTGGTTAACTTCTTCAATTAGAATTGACTTGCCAAACATTTTCTTGATTACGCCATGCGGAATTTTACCCTGCCGGAATCCTTTGATGGTTGCCTTCCGAGCATAGTTCTTAATTTTTTCTTCCACTTTCGGTTGATAATCACTTTGTGATAGCTTAATTTTAATAAGACCGTCAGTGGTGCTTTTTTTGTCTAATGTAATGTCCAAGTTGATCCAGGTTTTTGTTAATCAAATAAAATTATGAACCCTCGATACCAGTCCATTTTATCTGGGAACGAGGGTTCAATTGTTGTGCGGGTGGAGGGACTCGAACCCCCATGGATCACTCCGCCAGATCCTAAGTCTGGTATGTCTACCAATTTCACCACACCCGCTTTTAGCCGCCTGCCGTTTTATCTGGCTTTTCAGCCTTTTCCATCCCAGTTTGGATGGACCGTGCTAAAAAAAGGAGTGCAAATTTATGGATATTTTCTTACCAAAATCAATTTTTTCAAAATTCCAGTGAATTGGTTAAGGTCAGTGGACGTTATAATTAAAATGCGAATGTGTTAATAGTTAAACAGCAGATAAGGTGGTAATTGATGAAGTTGAGGAAAAAAAGGAAATAATTAATCGCTATCGCAGGCTCCTTCGAAAAGCAAAGCCAATTCTCGAACCGGGTGACGCAAAACTGATTAAAAAGGCATTTACGATGGCGCTTGATGCACATAAGGATATGCGTAGAAAATCGGGTGAGCCATATATTTTTCACCCCCTTACCGTGGCAGAGATTTGTGTTGAAGAAATTGGACTAGGCACCACTTCAATTATAGCCGGGCTATTGCATGATGTCGTGGAAGATACTGATATCGAGTTAGACGACATTAAAAGAATCTTTGGAAAGAAAATAGCGCGCATCACGGATGGACTCACTAAGATTGGTGGAGTGTTTGAGTACGGAACTTCCGCACAGGCAGAAAATTTCCGTAAGATGCTTTTCACACTATCCGAAGATGTGAGGGTTATTTTAATAAAATTGGCTGATCGCTTGCATAACATGAGGACATTGGACAGCATGCCTCGCAACAAGCAGCTGAAAATTGCGTCTGAGACAATTTACCTCTATGCACCCCTTGCCCATCGCTTAGGACTGAATGCCATGAAAAGCGAATTAGAAGATTTGTATTTGCGATTTACTGATGCCACCGTCTATGACGATATTTCGTCTAAGATTGATGATACCAAAGCTTATAGAAATAAGTTTATTAAAACCTTTATTGCTCCCATTAAGGAGGAACTGGATAAGCTTAAAATTGATTATGAAATAAAAAGCAGACCCAAATCTGTTCACTCCATTTGGAATAAAATGCGCAAGCAGAATATCCCATTTGATGAAATTTATGACTTATTCGCTGTCAGACTAATATTGGATTCGCCTGAAGATCAGGAGAAATCATACTGTTGGCAGGCCTATTCTATAGTCACAGACTACTACACCCCCAATCCGGATAGATTGCGGGATTGGATTAGTACACCAAAAGCAAATGGTTACGAATCGCTACATACAACCGTGATGGCGAAAAATGGACAATGGGTGGAGGTGCAGATTCGAACCAGACGAATGGATGAGATTGCTGAAAAAGGGTATGCGGCACATTGGAAGTACAAAGATTCGGCAGGAACCAGTGAATCGAATCTGGAGAAATGGTTGATTCATGTGAGAGAACTTTTGGAGCGGCAAGATTTGTCTGCTCTTGAGTTTGTAGATGATTTTAGAGGCAATCTCTTTAATGAAGAGATTTTTGTGTTTACTCCAAAGGGAGAGCTGAAAACATTGCCTAATGGAGGAACCGCTTTAGACTTTGCGTTTGAAATTCATACAGACGTAGGCGCCAAGTGTATTGGAGCTAAAGTCAATCAAAAACTAGTTCCGATTAATCAAGTGTTGAAGAATGGTGATCAAATAGAAATTCTCACCTCAGCAAAGCAGAAGCCCAATGAAGATTGGCTTCGATTTGTGGTTAGCTCCAAGGCGAAGTCTAAGATCAAAGAAGCACTTAAGGAAGATAAAAGAGTGGTTGCCGAAGAGGGTAAAGAGATTTTGCTAAGAAAATTGAAGCAGATTAAAATCGACCCTAACAACCAGACTTTTGAAAGAATGAGAGCTTATTTTCAGGTAAACTCACAATTTGACTTACACTTCAGGATTGGCAAGGGGTTGATTACAGTTAACGACTTAAAGCGGTTCAAAGAATTTAAGCCTTCCTCACCGGTAAGATCTAAGCCACTGATTAATGATGCCAAAGGTATTGAGCAGGAGTTATCAAAAGTAAAAGGAAGATATGATGATATTTTGTTGATTGGTGAAGATATGGATGTGGTAGAGTACAAACTGGCTAAGTGCTGCACGCCTATTCCGGGCGATGATGTCTTTGGGTTTGTTACGGTGAATGAGGGCATTAAGATTCACAGGGTTAATTGTCCAAATGCGACAGAACTGCTGGCCAATCATAGTAATAGGGTTATAAAAGCCAAATGGACTTCACAACATGAAGTAGCCTTTCTTACCGGACTTAAAATTATTGGTACTGATAGAGTGGGATTAATCAATGATGTCTCCAAAATAATTTCCGAAGAACTAAAGGTGAATATGAGTTCAATTTCATTCCGAACTGATAACGGAATATTTACTGGGGAAATAATGCTTTATGTCAACGATACGCGTCATCTAGACTTTCTAATAAAAAAACTGGAAAAGGTGGAAGGAGTGGTCACCGCTAATCGATTTGATTCAAAAAGCATTGAAGGTTCCAGTTTTGAGAAAGCAAACAATGGATAATGCTCGGTTTGGCACAATACCCTTATATTTGCCTGATTTTATAGCCTATGTCTACAAATCAAAAAATATACGAGGAAGTTCAGAATATCTTTACCGCATATCTTGAGAGGAAGGAGCTGAGGAAAACACCTGAAAGGTTTGCTATCCTGGAAGAAATTTATTCGCTAGACGGGCATTTTGATGTGGAATCTCTGTACATCAACATGAAGAATAAAAACTATCAAGTTAGCCGAGCCACTGTGTATAATACGCTTGATTTGCTAGTTGAATGCGACTTGGTTAGTAAGCATCAGTTTGGCAAAAATTTGGCGCAATACGAAAAGTCATTTGGTAACAAGCAGCATGATCATTTGATTTGCACGGATTGCCATAAGGTAACAGAGTTTTGTGATCCGCGAATTCAAAATATACAAAATACGGTTGAGGAGCTTTTGCATTTTAATGTGCTCCATCATTCGCTGATTTTATATGCCTCGTGCAACAAAAAACATTGTGAAAATCGAATACCATGAACTTTAGACAAGAGATAAGTGCCAATTCATTAATACTACGAATCGCAGGCGATTTAATTGGTGAAGATAATGGCACTCAATTAATAGAGGCAGTGAACGAAGCGGTTAGCCATAAAGTGGTTACCTGTATTGTTGACATTTCTGAATTGCGCTACATCAATAGTAGTGGGATTGGTGTGCTGATAACTATTCTAACAAAATTTAGAAATAAAGGTGGTGAAGTTTATTTATTAAACCCTTCCGATAGCGTCAAGAAATTACTGGCAATCACAAAACTCAACGCGATTTTTCATATAGTAAAGTCAGAAGAAGAAGCTATTGCTTTATCTAAAAAGTAAAAATTAAAATGAAAGTAGACGTATTGCTGGGCCTTCAGTGGGGAGACGAAGGCAAGGGTAAAATTGTTGATGTGCTTGCTCCAAAGTATAATGTAATAGCCAGATTTCAAGGAGGACCAAATGCGGGTCACACACTTGAGTTTGATGGCATCAAGCACGTCTTACATCAAATTCCTTCTGGGGTTTTTAGATCTAACACTAAGAATGTCATTGGCAATGGAGTGGTTTTGGATCCGGTTGTTTTCAAGTCAGAAATAGGAAAATTGGCCAAGTTCAATCTTAATGTTAAACAGAATCTATTTATCTCTAAGAAAGCTACTATTATCCTGCCTACTCATAGGTTGCTTGATCAAGCTTATGAAGAAGAAAAAGGGGTTGATAAAATTGGCAGTACGCTTAAGGGCATTGGGCCTTCTTATCAAGACAAAATTGGCAGACAAGGTCTTCGAGTTGGCGACACACTATCTGCAAACTTTAATGCGAGATTCAAAAAATTAACTGAGTTGCATTTTACTATCCTTAGAAACCATGATTTGCAATATAATTGGGAAGAACTAGAGAGTCAGTTTTTTGATGCCATCGAATTCTTGAAAGAATTTCAACTTATCGATAGTGAATATTTCTTAAATAATGAGTTAAAAACAGGCAGTTCGATTTTGGCAGAAGGAGCTCAAGGTTCTTTGCTGGATATTGATTTTGGAAGCTATCCTTTTGTAACCAGTTCCAGCACGGTTACTGCAGGGGCCTGCACTGGCTTGGGCGTTGCGCCACACCATATCGGAGAAGTTTTTGGAATTTTTAAAGCCTATAGTACAAGGGTTGGTAGCGGGCCATTCCCAACTGAGCTATTGGATGGAGAAGGTGAAAAAATGAGAAAGGCAGGGAATGAATTTGGCTCGACCACGGGTAGACCGCGAAGATGTGGCTGGATTGACCTGCCCGCTCTTAAGTACTCCATTATGATCAATGGGGTAACCAAGCTGCTGATGATGAAAGCCGATGTTTTGGATACTTTTCCAATTATTAAAGTTTGCACAAAGTATAAATTGGCCAATGGACAGGTTTCTGATACACTGCCTTATGAGTTAGTAAATGAAAAACTCTCCCCCGTATACTCAGAGATGAAAGGATGGAAGACTTCTCTTCGGGCAGTTACAAAAGATAATATGCCTACAGCGCTATCCGCATACGTTTCCTTCCTGCAGAAAGAGCTTGAAGTCCCTGTAGTATTGGTTTCCACAGGCCCCGATCGCCTGCATACTATCCATCTCTAGGGTATCCTTTTAGGAAAATATTTCAAAAAGGGGCTTGCTTAATGAATTTTCGAAGTTTATCTTTGCAATCCATTTTGGAAAAAAGGGGCAGTTTCGGTCGGAAACTAATCTTAATCACACTAGGTTTTAGTACCTCAAAAGAGCTGGCAAAAGGCTGGTTCACACGTTCTTTGAATGAATGTAACTTGATAGCGGACCCGCATGAGATCGATAGAGGTTTTATGCGAGTCGGTTCTTTTTTTAAGGAAAGAAAATCGATGAGACTGAGGATAGAATGAACATAGTTTGGGCACAT
>DATCZR010000128.1:0-4899 GCA_036525835.1 Cyclobacteriaceae bacterium | reverse complement strand
CAATGATGTACGTATATCATAAAGGGTTAACAGAATGCCCTCAATTTCAAGTTTAGGATTCAATCGGGTTTGAATGATTTTAATGGTGTTCAGCAATTTGCCCAAACCTTCCAAGGCAAAGTACTCGCACTGTACCGGTATGATGACGGAGTCAGCGGCTGTCAAGGAGTTAATGGTGATAAGGCCAAGGCTTGGTGCGCAATCAATGATGATAAATTCATAATCATTGCGGATTGTCTCCAATGTATCCCGCATGCGCTCTTCCCTGCGCTGGATATTTACCATCTCCACTTCCGCTCCCACCAGGTCTATGTGTGAAGGAAGGACATGAAGGTATTTCAAATCATTTTGGACAATGGCATTGTGTGCATCAGCTCCATCGACCATGCATTCATAGATGCCGGTTTTTATTTCTTTTGGATTAATACCAAGGCCTGACGTTGAATTGGCCTGAGGATCACCATCAACCAGAAGCGTTTTGTATTCCAGTACTGCAAGACTTGCAGCCAGGTTGATGGCCGAGGTAGTCTTTCCTACACCTCCTTTTTGATTTGCTATGGCGATTATTTTTCCCATTCCTACTTAATGCGGCAAACGTAGATAAAAAAATCCCCGATCCTGCCTTTTAACGGGATCGGGGCTACAAATATAAGGTTATCCGGCTATTTAGTTGTTTCTTAAAAACTCATTTCCTGAAAACTATCATAATGTCAATATTGCCTTTCTAAAACATTAACTGCCCTAATGTGCGCCGGATCCATTTGCACTCTCATTGGGGTTGCAGTCATTTAGCGCGCACTACCCACGTTGAATAACAGATATATCCAGTCAGCCGCGCAACTCGTACGAAATCAGTAAAAAGCAAGCCGTTGAATCCTATACAGTCTGAAATCTCAAATCTGAAATTGGAATTCCCTTATTTCTTCCCCTTCTTCCTGGCTTCCTCACTGGCCTTCATGGCTTCCTGAAGCTTGGTCATGAATTTGGATTTTTTCCCGTCTCCCGCCATGATCTTTTTCTTGTGCTCCTCCATCACCGTCTTTATCTTATCCTCATCCACAAATCGCTTGATGATGGCCTGCTGCGCAAACGTCACCAGGTTGCTAATGAAATAATAAAAACTCAAACCGGCAGCGAAGGAATTGAGCACAAACATGAAAATCAGCGGCATGAACAACGACATGGTCTTCATGGGTCCGGTCACCGAACTGATCTGATTGTTTTGCCAGGTGTAAATCATGGTCGAGGCCGTCATTAACAACACAAACAAACTGACGTGAGCTCCATAAAAAGGTATCGTGAAGGGTAAACTGATAATGGAATCGTAGGTGGACAAATCTTCCGCCCAAAGAAAATGAGCCTGCCTGAGTTCAATGCTCACGGGAAAGAAATAAAACATGGCAAACAGGATGGGCATCTGCAACAGCAACGGTATGCATCCGCTGAAAGGATTTACGCCCGCCTGCTGATACAGCTTCATCTGCTCCTGCTGAATCTTGGTCATGTCATCACCATACTTTTCTTTCAGCAGGTCTTGCTCCGGCTTCAGCAACTTCATTTTGGCCATGCCCAGATACGACTTGTACGACAGGGGCGACAGAATCAGTTTTACGATCAGCACCAGAATCATAATGATGATGCCGTAGTTGCTGATGTACTGCTCCAAAAATTTAAAAATAGGAATGATCAAAAATTGGTTGACCCAAACGATCGGAGGCCAACCGATATTCAGGTTCTTGGAAAATCCTTCTGTCACACTTCCAAGAATAGAATATTTATTGGGACCAAAATAAAAACGGAAGTCGGCAGATCCGGTAGCTACGTCCTGGCGGGGAATGAACAACTTCATGGAGGCCACCTTTACAAGCGAAGTATCGGCAGGCGTGCTTATTCTTACTTCTCCACCGGAAAAACTTCGGTTGGCAATGATCGCGTTGATAAAAAATTTCTGCTTGATGCTCACCCACTTGATAGGGTTAATCAGCGATTCACTTTCAGGATCTGTCGACGCTTCATCCAGATCGTCAAACCCGTCATTAACCAAAAAGTAATTAACGGTGGTTTTTCTTCTGCTGTCCAGCAAATCCTTTTCCTGTACGGGAACCTGGTCGGTCCAATTGAACGAGAGCACATCCCCTGATAAGTTGGTAACGCCCGGGGCTTCTACCCGATAACGTACTTGATACCCGGTAGAGGGAATGGAATAAGTATGCCGGATGTAAGCGTTTTCTCCCAGACTGGCCGTGAAAACGACCAACGTGGAATCTCCTTGCTTGCGGGTTTCGGTTTGATAGTACAATTGGTACAAATCGATTTCCTTGCCTTCGTACAGGGCCAGCAGCGAAAACTGATTGGATGCAGACCTAACCAAATAAAGTGGCTCCTGATAGTAGGTTTTGAATTTCTTGAGCTCAACTTCTTGGAAAATGCCACCCTGATTGGTGAAGGTGATGAGCAGTTCATTATTTTCAATAACTGTCGTTTGCTCTGTGCCGGTCATCAGGCTGGAAAGACTGCCGTATTGTTGGATGAGACTGCTGTCACTGGCTGCCGGCTGGGTTGCGGGAGCTGCTGCAATCGATGAACCGCCCGACATCGAATCGGCAAGCACAAGTTCACTTGCATTTTCTTCAACAGGAGGCGGTGGCGTAGGAGAAAAATAATTGAAATAGATGAGTAACAATACTGCAATGATCGTCAAGCCAATGGCTGAATTTCTGTCCATGATTTATCGCTGTGAGATGGTTGTGATTATGCTGATTTGATTAATGCTAGGCTTCTTTTTTCTCTGCGTTCTCTGTGCATTTCTTCTCTGTGCTCGCTGTGGTAAAAATCCATTCCGCAATAGTTCATGAAATTCAATTAAAGTTTTGCGTTGTTCTTATGGAGTATCGATGCCTCCACAAATTTCACAAACAGCGGATGCGGATTGAGAACAGTGCTCTTCAACTCCGGATGATACTGTACCCCGATGAACCACGGATGATCCTTCAGCTCCACAATCTCCACCAGTCCCAGGTCCGGATTCATGCCCACTGCCCTGAGGCCCGCTTTCTCTATTTGTGCCAGATATTTATTGTTGAATTCATAGCGGTGCCGGTGCCGCTCCTGAATCAATGACTCTCCATACGTGCTGCTCGCCTTCGAACCTTTCTTCAGCTTGCAGGCATAGGCACCCAGCCGCATGGTGCCGCCCTTGTCCGTGATCTTTTTTTGTTCTGCCATCAGATCAATGACGGGATGTTTTGTTTTCGGATCCAACTCGGTGCTGCTGGCATTGAGCTTTAACACGTTGCGCGCAAACTCCACCACCGCACACTGCATGCCCAGACAAATGCCCAGGAACGGAATCTTGTTTTCCCTCACATAGCGGATGGCTTCAATTTTTCCTTCGAGTCCGCGCTCCCCAAATCCGGGCGCTACCAGCACGCCATCCAGATTGGATGTTATTTCCGCTACGGTTTCAGGCGTAATGTCCTCCGAAGAGATCCACTTGAGGTTGACCTTGCAATCGTTACGAGCCCCCGCGTGGATAAAAGCCTCCGCGATGGACTTGTACGCATCGGGTAGAGACACATACTTGCCCACCAGGCCGATGTTCACTTCGTCACTAGGGTTTTTCAACTTCCCCAAAAAAGTTTTCCATTGCTCGAGGTCCGGATCGTTCTTGTGAGGTACCTTGAGTTTGGTGAGCACGCGCTCGTCCAGCTTCTCCTTTTTCATTAAGAGCGGCACATCATAAATCGTTTCCGCATCAATGGCTTCGATGACTGCGTTGAGTTGAACGTTGCAGAACAGGGCTATTTTTTTCCGGATGTCCGGAGGCAGGGCCATCTCACAACGGCACACCAATATATCCGGCTGTATCCCCGCCTCCAGCAATTGCTTGACGGAGTGCTGCGTGGGTTTCGTTTTCAGTTCTTTGGCTGCCTTGAGGTAGGGCACCAACGTTAAGTGAATGACGATGGCGTTGTTGGAGCCAATGTCCCACTTCACCTGACGTACCGCCTCCACAAAGGGCAGGGATTCAATGTCACCGATGGATCCGCCAATTTCCGTGATGACAAAATCATACTTCCCACTTTCTCCCAGCAGGTAAATGTTGCGCTTGATTTCATCCGTGATGTGGGGCACCACCTGAACGGTCTTGCCCAGGTATTCGCCCTTGCGTTCCTTGGTGATCACATTGTTATAGATGCGCCCGGTGGTGATGTTGTTGGCCTGGGAGGTGGGGATGTTCAGAAACCGCTCATAATGGCCCAGATCCAGGTCCGTCTCGGCTCCATCATCGGTTACGTAGCATTCTCCATGCTCATAGGGGTTGAGGGTGCCCGGGTCTATATTAATATAGGGATCAAATTTCTGTATGGTGACGGAAAACCCGCGTGCTTGAAGGAGTTTTCCAAGGGAGGCAGAAATAATGCCTTTTCCTAAGGAAGAAGTAACACCACCGGTGACAAAGATGTATTTCGCAGATGCAGACATCAATCTATTATCTTTTTGAAATGCGACCTGAGCCAAATTATCCTAAAGCATTACCACGGGACAAAAAAATAAGGGACGAACAAGTGAAGCGATAAATCCTTCCAGGTTCTGACCCTGTTTCGTGCCGTCAAGCGCTTGCCCATAAGAGCCTTGGCGAAGATGGGGGCAAAGGTAGGGGATTTGGGTCTTTAAAAAACCAGACCTTTGAAATTATTTCATTTTTGATGATTTTACCCCTAAGTTTGATGGTTACGTATTTCTATTAAAGTTGGTTACTCTGGTTTTACTTATCGTATATAAGAGTTGATTCAAACGCATCTTACCTTATCCATGAACCAACGCATGTGGCGCACCCTCTCCAGGTCACTGGTCTTGACTGTATTGTCTGTTGGCTTGTTGGTGGGGGAGGCGTGG
>DATCZR010000127.1:0-21123 GCA_036525835.1 Cyclobacteriaceae bacterium | reverse complement strand
ATATCGTCTTTGAAGACCAAAGGAACAATAATGGCGGTTGCCACAATCAGGATGATTAGAATTCCCAAACCAATAAGTAGCCTTTTTATGATTTTCATCTTACTGTAATTTTATCCTCTTCGTTTCATTCAATCCTCGAATACCATTCTGATGGTAATGCAAAATTAACAAATAAGGATCGAACGTTGAGATATCAAAAAGTGTGCAATATTTCTTTTTAACGAAACTTTAATTAGAAACGTGCTATTAACCCATCTTGGGCTCCTTTAGAAGCTGTCATAATTGGCAGACAATAGTTATTGAAGATATTTCTGTCAGGAAATTGACCACGCCCAAACTTGAAGCATTTTTAACGCCCTAAGGCAATTCGCCCGAAAGTAATGGCCATAAAGCCTGAATCCACCATATTATCTATATGTTACTTGTTTTTACTGAGTATTAGGAGAACGTTACTTTCAACGTAAGAAGTATCACGATATGATAATTGACTACAAACCAGTGTTCTTTTGAATCGATTAGGGCTCTTTAAGGGGCAAGACCTGAATCTGTTCGATTCCTATTGGGAGGAAACATCGTACGGCAATAGGCTTTGGCCGAGCATCAATTCCAATTCCAGTCTAAATCCAGGAAGTCGGACAGGCAATTTTCTAATGGATGCTTTCAAGCTCGCTCACTACATTTCTGATGGAAATCACCAATATTTCAGCCTTAACAATATTTTCGAGCTGATGGCAACGATTGAGTTGGATGACAAAGATTTCCGACCTAAGTCGTCAAATTTCTCAAAATACAAAAACCCTAATTAGTTTTTCAAGATTCGCAGTTCTACCCTTCTGTTCATTCGATGGGCCTCTTCGGTATCCTCTCTCGATACAGGTTGGGTACCACCAAAAGCTTTGGTCTTTACCTTTGACTTAGAAATCTTTTTGCCAAGGAGATAATCCCTGACAGCGTCCACCCTGGCTCGAGATAACTTCAAGTTGGCTTTGGGATCTCCCCGGGTATCAGTATGTCCTTCTAACTGAACGATCATGTTGGGATTCTGATTAAGCATCATTACGACTTTATCTAACTCCGCATATGACGCTTCATCAATTTTTGCTCGGCCTTGTGGAAAAATCAATTCTTTCAGCACTAGAACCTTGCCTTCTGTGTGCGTCTCTTGGGCTACGTCAGCCGCGCCGCTAGGTAGACCTAATTCAATATCTTTTTGTACTATTCTTTCTTCGTTGGCTTCTGCCGGATCGAGCATGTATTTGGAAGGAGCGTAACCAGGTGCTTCTACTGTTATCGAATACCTTTCTTTGTCAAATAGAGGGAACCGATAAGTGTCTCCATTTAGTGTGCCGACCACACTTCCATAAGGTAAACTTTGATAAGAAATACGAGCCTTTATTGGCTCCTTTGTCTCTGCACTAATTATTCGGCCAGTTGCATAAATCAACGTATCTGCCTGTTGCGCATTCGTGAATGCGAAAATCCCAAACATCAACCCATAAAACAGAAAAGTCTTTTTCATGCAGAATTTAGAATTTACCGTTTTTACAATTTCAATATTTTAAACTCTACCCTGCGATTTTTTCTCCGACCTTCTTTGGTTGCATTGGACTCGATAGGCTTGGTTTCCCCAAAGTAGGAAACTGTAATGCGTTTTTCTGCTATATCCTTATCTGTCAAATAACGTACCACGGATTGCGCCCTTCTTTTAGACAATCCCATATTATACTCTTCAGGCCCAGTGGCATCAGCATGTCCTGAAATTTCAACCTCCAAAGTGGGTCTTTCATTCATTAAATTGACAATTCTATTCAACTCAGGAAATGACTCAGCTTTTAAAGTGGCCATATCAAAATCAAAGAAAATATTATTGAGAATAATTGTAGCATCCGGTTCTATCTTCACCAATTCAATAGGATCAAGCCTCATGTCCTGACTTTTTATCTCACCCTCCTTGATCACCTTAGTTAAGTCCAAATTTTGATTTGAAGAGATGTGTCCATCGGCCTCAGCACGTACACCATACAAATATCCACCTGGAAGATGGATTTCGTACTCTCCGGTTTCAGGATTGGATTGCGCGATCCCTATTTCCTTGCCCGCAGGCAGCTGCTCATAAATAATTTTCGCCGCAATTGGCTCCCCTGTTTTACTATCAATCAACCTGCCTCGTACAATTACGATCTGTTCCGGACTCATGAATACGGGCAGTTTCACCCGGTATACGTCTGCATTGTCAATCGCCACTTCGCGGGAATAATAGGCATATTCGCTCGTGGATGGGATGTTAAAAAACAGATCATTGAGCTTAGTATTGATATCCGGTCCCATGTTTTCGGGCTCTGACCAATTTATCCAAGTGTCGTCAAGTCTTTTGGTCATATACACATCGGCACCCCCAAATCCGCTGAATCCATTTGATGAGAAATAAAGAGTCACATTATCCGACGCGAGAAAGGGAGCTGATTCTTCACCTGCAGTGTTGATGTTTTCACCGAGATTGAGCGGAGCAGTCCATAGGCTGTCGTTCTTTTGAAAGCTCACATACAAGTCACGGTCTCCCCTTGAGTCGTCTCTCTCTACCGACATCAATAATGCCTTGCGCGTATTGGCCATAAAGTAATTGGCCTTCTCATTAAAATTATAATTGTTTTCAATATTCAATGGTTTTGGATTGGACCAATTGCCATTTAAGTTATCACTTACTGATACTCCGGCTACCATCTTTCCTTTCTCCTGATATCTGTTCCCCAACAAAATAATTACCGACTTGCCGTCTGGGGTAGCCGAAACCGCGTTAATGAAATTAGGGTTTTCATTATTGAATTTTGGCCCCAAGTTCTTGGCCAAAGTCCATTTACCATCTGTTCCAAGTTCAGAATACCAGATATCCTCTTTGTCAGTTACGCCTCCCATGTTTTCAGGATGGTTGCTTCTACTAAAATATAAGGTTTTACCATCGGGAGATAGTAAAGGATTAAACTCATTGAAATCACTGTTTATATTTTCATCCAGACGCTCTACGATAAGTCCTTTGCTAAGCAACTCTGGAATTGAAATATTTGCAATAATCGGATAGTGTGAATCAGAAATAGCAACTGCATCAATTGAGAAATAGTCGGGCAATGCAGCACCATCAAATTCTAATTTTACTGCAGCTACCCTATACGGTGTTTTCTCAACAAATATATTCAGCATCCTTCCTTGTAAAGGAATAGACATGGGGTTAAATGTATGAACTGGATATTCCCGATCTGCCTGGTCATATAGATACACATTAACCAAACCACTTGGATTGTATGATTCGGCAATTGCAATTTGCTCTATTTGAATCGGGTTATCATATCCTATTTTGATGAATTCTTTCCTTTTAGGCCTGTCGGGTGTCCATGCATTTGGATGTTGTCCTCCGGCAGGAAGTACATTGGGCTTACCCAGAATTTGCTTAGCAGCATATTGTACTGGCGTAAGTTCAGATGAAAAATCTATCACTTTTGAACCCCATTGAACTGTTTGACTATTTGCTACTGAATAACCAACAACCGAGAATATGACAAAAGCAAAAAGTCTCCTCATGAAAATGCGCGGACTAACCGCATTAAGGGCTAAACATACTTAAAAAATTAAAAACGATAAAAAATAATACATGACCGTAGCGCGCTCATAGGAGCAAAAATGGCAACATCGCGTCAATCGGCCTAACTACTCCATAGAAGTCTTGTTGAAAAGCAGAAAACTTACATGAAGTAAAACTCCAAGTTGGTTTTCCGGATCATCATAATAATTCATACTCAAACTAATTGGCCCTACCGTACTGTGAAAAACAAATCCGGCAGTACCCGTTAAAAAGATTTTATTGAAGGAATCATCAAGCACACCTTCCTGGTTTTGTCCTTTGACAATAGCCTCCAATGGTTTGAACAAATAAGCCTCTAACCTAAAATCAAGTTTGCTCCAAAGGATAAACACATTTCGCCATCCGCCAGCCACGTAATTAAATGCCCTGAGGTTTTGCAATAGTAAAGTCCTGCTGTCTTGCAGTGGTAAAAAAGCTGGCGCATTAATAATTGAGGCCTGATAATTGGAAAAAAGTGGTTGGTTTGAAAACACGCCATCTAGATAATATCCAGAACTAAAATATCCAGATTTAAAATATTGCTCGAGCGTAATTCTTGCGCGCACCCAAGACCTACCTTCAATGAGTTCAGAATTAATAAAAGATGTGCTTCCCGGTGTAAACTCTTCAGTCATAGAAAACCAGTCGAATCCAAACGAATACGACTTCCCGTTTGAAGCATATTGTTTTCTATTTAGAGTATTGGTAGAAAAATTGACGCCTGTTCTAAACCCCGAAAGTTTGAGGTTATCCAGGGTATCAGTTGAACTAAGAATTGATTCATTGATAAATCGGTCTCTATTGTTGATATAATACCCATGCACTGACGCTTTGTATTGCCTGCCTATGGGTAGGCCCATGCTTACTCCCATTTTGCGATCAATCCTATCCAGCACAGTGGGTGTAAATTTGTCAATAACGATATCTTTACCCTCCAAGTAATCCCAGTTGTTAAAGGTGGCTTGTGGCTCTATGTAGAATTGACCAAAATTGGGTAAATCCATTCTATACTTCAGTTCTGCTGATTTGAGAAAACTTCCCGCGTAGAAGTTTACGCTTGAATGGATAAGCGTTCTATTGAAATAATAATAATTCAAGCCCAGGAAGATAGAACTGATGCTTCTGGTGGCGATTACGCCTCCAAAGTCAATTTGAAAATTATTCTGAGGTCTTCTGGAAAGTTTGAAACTAAAATGATCCTTTGCGGTATCATACAAAATATTGGGGTACACATTTTTAAAATAATCCTCTGACACCAACTTGAAGTATCCCTTCTTTAGGTCGCTAAAATATAGTGGGCGTTTCCCATTTAGAAAAACCCTATGCAAATAACGCTGCTGTTTTGAGTTAAACTTTGCAAATTTGACATCCTCAATTATCCAAGGTTTTGATTTGTTGTTAAACAAATTTCTCTGCTGTGCTACCGACTCGCAACTATGCCGATCAGCAATTTTAGCCTTGATAGATTCCATTTGTCTCATGGTTTGGCGATAGCCACTATCAATCATCTCTTTGGCATACTTAAAATCAAATGCTGAGTAAGATTTTAGATTGGGCTGCACGTAAACACCCGTCTCCGGTACTCTGCCTGGATCCGATTTATCTAATAATAGATATAAAAGTGATTTTGAAATCAGTTTATCATCATCTTCGTAAGGGTAGGTATCAAAAACTTTAGTAGAAACATTAGAACCAATTATAACTTCAGGATTGAATTCATTCTTCATCACGTCAATTGGAAAATTGTTGTAAACACCTCCGTCAAAAAGATACTTGTTGTTGACTTTAATAGGATGATAGAAGAAGGGAACGGTTTGCGTAGCCCTAAGGGCATCACTCAATACACCATCCTTAAGGATAATTGAATTCTGAGTAAAAATATCTGCGGCCACTACCCGGAGAGGTATAAAAAGATCATCGAAATTATTTTTTGAAATGGCAGATGCCTGCGCAAATTGTTCGGCTAATGCAAAGTTGAGTGATAAATCACTTGCAATACTGCTATTCAATAAAAATCCATAAGCAGAATCAAGAGAAAGATTGAACCGAATAAATGAAGGATAATCTTCTTTTTTGCTGTACTGATAATTGTAGCCGCTTTCGAGATTTCCAGAAATCCAACCCATAAATTCCTTAGAAAGCACGATATCTTCGATTTGATATGGGCTCATTCCTGCAGCATAAGCACCGGCTATTATTCCCCCCATCGAGGTGCCTACAACATAGTCAATAGGAATTTCATTCTCCTCCAATGCCTTAATCACACCAATGTGAGCCAACCCTTTGGCTCCTCCTCCACTTAGCACCAAACCAACTTTCTGGGCATAAGCGGTAAACCCAAAAGCAAAAAGAATTAAAAAAGCAGTTAACGATTTATTCATTCACCTCAGCACATACAATGCTTTTCTTGCAATAACAAAGGGAGTAAAAAAATACGACTTTCCTTACAAAAATTAAAGATCATCTGCCTGAAGAGGCAATCGCATCTTCTTCAGCCACAGGGAACGAAATTGAATTCAATTTCCTTGAGATTTGCTGAACGCTTTGTAAAAATGCTGACTTTATATCCTCTTTGATTGGCTCGGAAGGGGGTAATTCCACCCTAAGTGCATCCACTTGTACTCCATTTCTCCAAAAACGGTAGCATAAGTGTGGACCGCTGGCAAGCCCGGTACTACCTACGTATCCAATTGTTTGACCTTGCCTTACACGAGTCCCGGCTCGTACACCTGAAGCAATTTTAGACATATGCAGATATTGTGTAGCGTAGGTGCCATTATGCCTAATCTTTACATAATTTCCGTTGTTAGCCTTATACTGTGCTTCCAATACTAATCCATCGCCAACTGTGCGGATGGGTGTTCCGGTTGCAGCGGCAAAGTCAGTTCCCAAGTGGGCCCTATAAACTTTACGCACTGGATGAAAGCGGCTTCTCGAGTATCGTGAACTTATTCTGGTAAATTCAATTGGGTACTTTAGCAATGCCTTTCTCAAACTGTTTCCTTTCTCATCAAAATAATTCAACCCCTCTCCCTGATCAAAAGGAAAAGCATAGTATCCGCTGCTGAAATGCTCAAAATAAACTCCGTTGATTTTACCTATCCCAATTGGCTTGCCCTCAACCAAGTTTTCTTCATATATCAATTTGAACTTATCTCCTCTTTGTAAGCGCTGAAAATCAATTTGCCAGGCAAAAATGTCTACGAAACGATTAGTCAATTCGTGAGTGATTCCCAGATTCTCAATTGTTTCTGATAAACTTGATTGAATAACTCCTGAAATGCTCTTTTCAACGGTAACAACATCCCGATGGCAAATTTCAATTAAAAGCGTATCCTCCAAGTGAAAGATGACATAGTCGATTGCATTTGGCTCATAAATTAAGGCCCTTGCCGTCTTAGACGAATCTCGATGAGATAACAATGTGTACTTTTTATTAATAGCAATTTTTCTAAAGTCAAATAGCTGACGAGGCACAAAGTGCAGTTGCTGATAAATGGCTGGAGAGACATAATAGTCGGCCAACAAATCTGTAAATCGTTGATTTCGTTTGACCGCATCTTCAGTGACGTGAAGACTATCTACTATCATCCCATACATCAAGGTGGGCTCAATGATTTCAAATTCTTCCTTGGGAGCCGCGCTCTCTGTTTCTTCAAAATCCGTGGACCAGGCAAAAAGATTTGAATCCAAAACAAAATAGGTCCCAATAGCAGAAGCTACCAATAGTATGATAACGGAAATGCCTTTATGTGATTTCAAAAATTGCATAAAGTTGAAAAAATGGGCACAAGGCCGCAAAGTTCAAAAAATAGGGCTTCAGAACCCAATAATGGTTTTAAATATAGAGAATAACGGCCTAAAACCTGCCCATCTGGCTATTTTGAATATAATTCATCGTATTTTTTGGACCCTGAATCAAGAAATTGTACAAATTTTTCAGCGTCTTTATTGTATCCGTAGGGCCATGCCAAGACGCGCTCGTCTTTGCCCACCAGTACATAAAACGGCTGCGCATTGTTTTCCAGATTGGCTATCTGCAAATCTGCATTTTGTTTACCTAAAGTCTTTTTTACTTTCCCATCATAGGCAGAAGTAAACCAAGATGATTCTGGCAATTCTGTTTTGTCGTCTACATATAGCGCCACAACAACATAATTATCCTTTAGTCTCTGCAAAACTTGTGGATCGGACCATACCACTGCTTCCATCTCTCTACAATTGGTACAGCCATGGCCAGTAAAGTCAATAAACAATGGCTTGTCCAATTTTCTTGCGCACGCCAATGCCTGATCGTAATCAAAGTAGCCTTGAAGTCCGTGTGGTAAATGCAGGAAGTCTGCATATTTCGGTTCTTCGCAAGCTGCATTGCGATCTTCCTTATTTATCGCAGTAACCAAATCAAAATCAAGTGTGTATTTGGGTGGGATGTAACCCGCTAGTGCTTTTAGTGGTGCGCCCCATAATCCAGGAATCAAATAGACCACAAATGAAAAAGTAGCGATGGCCAAAAATAATCTGGGCACAGTTACTTTATCTACGGGACTATCATGTGGCAGTCTGATTTTTCCAAGGAAGTAAAATCCTAGCAATACAAAAATAACAATCCAAATAGTAAGGTTAGTGTCTCTATCAAGCAGACCCCAGTGATATGCCTGATCGGCAATACTAAAAAATTTCAAACACAAAGCTAGTTCTAAAAATCCCAATGTCACCTTAACAGAATTGAGCCAGCCTCCTGACTTAGGCAATCCTTTGATCCACTCCGGAAATACTGCAAACAAAGTAAATGGAATGGCAAATGCCAATGCATAAAAGAACATGGCCAGTATGGGCTTGATGATCTGACCTCCAGCTGCCAGTACCACCACATTACCTACTATGGGAAGCGTACACGAAAATGAAACCAATACCAATGTAGCTGCCATAAAAAAAACACCAATCAAGCCTCCCCGTTCTGCCTGTTGATCAACTTTGTTTACCAATTGATGAGGCGCGTTAATCTCAAAAAGTCCAAGGAAAGAAAGAGCGAACACAATAAAGATGGCGAATACAAACAGGTTAGGTGCCCAATGGGTTGCCAGTGCATTGAGTCCCTCTGCGCCAAGTGCAAACGCGAAAATGGTTCCGGCTAAGGTGTAGATAAGAATGATGGAGATGCCAAAAAGAAGTCCGTTGCGAATTCCAATTCGCCTGGACTGACCTTCCTTAAGAAAAAAGGTAACTGTCATCGGAATCATGGGAAATACACATGGAGTGATGAGTGAAGTGAGGCCCAGAATAAAAGCAAATAGCAAATAGCCCAAAAATGATTCACTATTTAAGTTGTTTTCACCATTCAGGATAGATGCGTCTAAGATTGGACCCTTACTGTCCCCATAGGTTTCATTCGAGGAGGATACGTTACTAATAATTAATGACGAACCATCTTGGCTTTCACTTGTATTTTGAATTGCTGAGCCCCCTGTAACTTTTATATTGTCAAATAAAAACGCTCCATCGCCAGGAACGCAACGACCATCCACCTCGGTGCATACCTGAAACTCAAACTCTCCTTTAATAATTACGCCCGCGCCAATTAGCTTGACTTTCTGTCTGAATTGCGCTGTCTTCTTAAAAATTTTTACATCGCACTCAAATATGTCATCATATTTATCGATTGGATTTACCGGCATGATCCCTCCAACCAATTCATATCCTGAATTAGGCTCAAAAGTGAAAGTAGTTTTTAATGGACCATCCTCACATGGGAAGTCACTTGAATACAGATACCAATCCTTATCAATGGTAGCATCGAATATTAATTCAATGACATCGCCTGCTTTAGCTTCTTCAACAGATGTCGAATAAGTCCATTTGCTTGGCTTTAGGATCTGACCTGAAAGTGTATAAAATGAGCAGATAGAAAGAAACGCAAAAAAGGTTCTAGTCATGGATGGATTTAATTCAATGCTTAACGATGCTGTCAGATTATTATTGGGTGGAACAATGAGATAGAAATAAGGTCATCGATTCAAACACAATTCAAAGAGGTAAAATTCACTCAAGCAGCAAAAGTAGATCCTATTTCTTCGCATAATGCTTATAGAATGATACGATGGTTTCAATTCCTAACAAGAAATTTTTAATTCCATAATGCTCGTTAGGAGAATGAATGGCATCGCTATCCAAACCAAAACCCATCAACACAGTATTCAATCCGAGCTCCTTTTTAAACAGTGCTACAATTGGAATACTCCCTCCGTCTCTTGATGCTATCGGGGTCTTACCCCATACCTCCTTAAAGGCATCGCTGGCTGCCAGATAAGCTCGAGAATCTGTTGGCGTTACAGCAGGCTCTCCGCCGTGATGGGCTGTTACTTTCACCCTCACGTAAGTGGGAGCAATGGCTTTAATATGTTTCGTAAACAATTCGGTGATCTCCTTGCTACTTTGATCTGGCACCAAACGCATGGAGATTTTCGCTGTAGCTTTTGATGGTAAAACCGTTTTGGCTCCTTCTCCTGTGTACCCACCCCATATGCCATTTACATCTAAAGTTGGTCTTATCCCTATTCTCTCTAAGGTGGTATAACCTTTCTCTCCTTTTACCTCATCAATCTGCAGATCCTTTTTGTATTCGTCCAGACTAAAGGGGGCTTTGTTTAGGGCTTCCCGTTCTGCCTTGCTTAGCTCGACAACTTTATCATAGAATCCAGGAATAGTAATACGTCCGTCTTCGTCAAGTAAAGAATGAATCATATCACACAACACGTTAATCGGATTAGCAACCGCACCTCCATAAACGCCAGAATGCAAATCTCGATTTGGACCAGTCAATTCCACTTCCATATAACTAAGCCCTCTCAACCCTGCCGTGATGGAAGGATGATCCAAAGAAATAATAGCTGTGTCTGAAATTAGAATCACGTCTGCCTTAAGTAGATCTTTATTGGCAGCAACAAACTTTCCCAGATTGTCGGATCCAACTTCTTCTTCGCCTTCAATCATAAACTTGATATTGCAGGGAAGCTGGTTTTGTTTCACCAAAATTTCAAGGGCCTTGATGTGCATATAGACCTGTCCCTTGTCATCACATGATCCGCGCGCGTATATCTTATCATTCTTAATGACAGGTTCAAACGGTGGCGATTCCCACAGATCAAGTGGATCCGGTGGCTGCACATCATAATGCCCATACACCAAAACGGTAGGTAATTTTTCATCTACTATTTTTTGACCATATACAATTGCATGCCCTGCTGTTTCATGAAGTTGCACTGTATCTGCACCTGCATCCTTGAGTTTGCTCACAATAAATTCTGCTGCCTTTCTCACATCACCCTTGTGGCGACTGTCTGCACTCACAGAGGGAATGCGTAATAAATCAAAAAGCTCTGAAAGAAATCTGTCTTTGTTATCGTCGATGTATTGCTTTACCATCTAGTTATAAGTTATCCCGCAAATTAGTTTTTTTGAATTGGTGCTCCAAAAGCATCAAGAAACGAAAAGGTAAAATTGAGTTTCATTTTCTTTCCTATTTTTACTCACCAAACAGTTCAAAATTATGGAATACCGCATTGAAAAAGACACCATGGGCGAAGTAAAGGTACCTGCCGACAAGTACTGGGGCGCTCAAACCGAAAGATCTCGCAACAACTTCAAAATTGGTCCTGAATCATCGATGCCCAAAGAAATCATTTATTCTTTTGCATACTTGAAAAAAGCGGCCGCTCAGGCCAATCAGGAACTTGGTGTGTTGTCCCAAGAGAAGTCTGATTTGATCGGTAAGGTGTGTGATGAGATCCTTGCTGGAAAATTAGATGATCAGTTCCCATTGGTGATCTGGCAAACGGGATCAGGCACTCAAAGCAATATGAATGGAAATGAAGTAATTGCATATCGCGGACACGTACTCAATGGTGGCAATCTTACTGATGAAAAAAAGGTGCTCCACCCTAATGATGACGTCAATAAATCACAATCCTCCAACGATACTTTTCCAACTGCCATGCACATTGCGGCCTATAAGGTGGCAGCTGAAGTCACCATCCCAGGCATTCAAAAATTGAGAGATACCCTTGCCAAAAAAGTAAACGAGTTTAAAACCATTACGAAAACCGGGCGCACACATTTCATGGATGCCACACCATTAACATTGGGTCAAGAGTTCTCCGGTTATGTTCAGCAACTAGAAAATGGCATTAGATCTATTAAAAATGCACTGGAAATGGTTCGTGAGTTGGCCCTTGGAGGCACTGCGGTTGGCACTGGATTAAATACCCCTATAGGATATGATGTATTGGTAGCTAAGAAGATTGCAGACTTAACAGGTTATCCTTTTATAACTGCTCCAAACAAATTTGAAGCCCTTGCTGCTCATGACGCCATGGTTGAACTTTCAGGGGCTCTTAAGCGGTGTGCTGTCTCATTGATGAAAATTGCCAATGACATTCGTATGCTAAGCTCAGGCCCGCGATGTGGCATCGGTGAAATCATTATTCCGGATAATGAGCCCGGATCTTCCATTATGCCGGGTAAGGTAAATCCTACTCAACCCGAAGCGCTTACTATGGTGTGCGCTCAAGTTATTGGTAATGATACCGCTGTATCTATTGCGGGTGCCACTGGGCATTTTGAACTTAACGTCTTCAAACCGGTCATCGCTTCCAACGTGTTGCAATCCGCCAATCTCATTGGAGATGCCTGTGTCTCTTTCACTGAAAAGTGTGCAGTAGGTATTCAGCCCAATTTACCCATGCTTAAACAACATTTGGAGAACTCCTTAATGTTGGTAACTGCGCTGAACACACACATTGGTTATGAAAACGCGGCTAAGATTGCCAAAAAAGCACATAAGGAAAATAAGACGCTGAGAGAAGCCGCGGTTGAATTGGGATTGCTCACTTCCGAGCAATTTGATGAATGGGTAAGGCCAGAAAAGATGGTTGGATCTGGCCTTTAAACTCCCAGGATATTCGATGGTTAATCGATAATTCAGTTCTAGTGAGTAGTAGAAAAGCCTGAAATCAAGTTTTTTTATTACTTTTAGTTCATATTTAACCTTTAAACGCAATTAATTAGGAGCTTGACTAGTCAGGTGGTTGCCTGAAAAGTATCCAAACTCCCAAAAACGCAACCATTAAATAATCTAATTATGAAAACTAGAGTAATGTTTCTCTGCCTGGCTTTAATTTTTTCCGGCACGCAGGTTTTCGCGCAACTCTCCAAATCGGAGAAGAAAGAATGGAAAAAAAGAGCCAAAGAATACGCTAAGAATCCAGAGAACTTTAAAAGTTTTGTGGAGGCCAAACAAACTGCCGACAATCAGGTGAATTCACTCAGTACACAAGTCAATCAATTGAAGTCTTCCGTGAATGACAAAGATGCCAAGATCGCTGAATTGGAAGATCAAATTTCAAGAATGCGCGGTGATCTGACTTCAGCAAGATCGGAGTTGGCCAAAATGAAAGAAGCCCCTCCCAAGAATTCGATGGACTTTTCCAAAGGAGTTGTTTTTAAGGTTCAGATCGGAGCATTCAAAAACAAAGATCTGTCAAAATACTTTGAAAACAATCCCAATTTTGGTGGCGAAGCGGCAGAATCTGGCGAGCAAAAATTGACAATCGGAATTTTCCGCGACTACTGGGAGGCCGATACTTTCAAAAAATACATGCGCGAAATGGGTGTAAGCGATGCCTGGATTGTGCCCTACAAAGATGGACAACGCGTAGAAATCAAAGACGTATTAGAAGGTGTTGTGGATGGCAAAGTCCCAGAGAAGAAAGCTGATAAATAAATATTTCTACTTTCAATATTTAAGAGCAGTGCTAATGTACTGCTCTTTGTTTTTATAGAGTTGTCAGGAACACTTACTTTTGCCCAATGAAGTTTATACTGTCCTTTCTTTTTTTAAGCACGAGTGCTCTGCTTTGCTTTTCGCAGATTAGAGAGGACAAATTGGTGATTGGAATCAATGAAGCTTTTGAACTGACAGGCACTGATATCATCGTGGTGGATACCCTCATCATGCTCGATTCATCCAAAATTATTCTCAACAGTGAAAAGTCGGATAACTTTATACATGCAAAAATTGTTAAAATAGGAATTGGATGTCAAATCATAGGGGAGGGATCGGATGGTCTCGATGGAGTAGTTGGGTTATCCGGATATACTCCCATTGGGCCATGCAAGAATGGAATACCAGGTAGAAGTGGTACTGCTGGCACGTCCGCCAGAGATGGGATAAATCTCTATTTGTATTTCGACATGGTCACCATTAAGGGAAGTCTGCAGGTTGAATTAAGTGGAGGAAATGGAGGTGATGGTGGTCGCGGTGGAAATGGCGGAGGAGGAAGCCCCGGCACCCGGCTTTGTCAGGGAGGAGATGGCGGCATTGGCGGAAATGGTGCTGACGGTGGAAATGGTGGAAATGGTGGAAATCTTACTATTTCCTGCAAAACGTGCCCGGATCTCAGAGGGTGGCTAGGCAATAAAATTAATGTAAGATCATATGGTGGCAATGCTGGTCTTGGAGGCGATGGCGGATTGGGCGGATTGGCTGGGTTGGTAAGTGCCGGGAAAACATTGGATGGTGAGCAGGGGGCTAAAGGGAAACCAGGAATCAGCGGGGATAGAGGAAGAAATGGTGCAATAAATTTTGAGCAACTCTAAATGATAAAGCGTTGGGAAAGAAAGCCGATACCCGACCAGCATACCATCGATGCGCTGAGTAAGGGCATCAATGTCAATCCTTACTTAGCTTCTATCCTGGTACAGCGGGGCATTACTACATTTGATCAGGCAAAAAAATTTTTCAGGCCATCTATGGATCTTCTTCATGATCCTTACTTAATGATGGACATGGACAAGGCTGTTGATCGCCTACATACAGCAATTACCAATAAGGAAAAGATTCTCATTTTTGGTGACTACGATGTTGACGGTACCACTTCTGTGGCCCTTGTTTACAGTTATCTAAGTAGTTTCTATCCCAACTGCAACTTTTACATTCCCGATCGGGCTAAGGAAGGATACGGGGTATCCAGAGAAGGCATTGTTTGGGCGGACGAGCATGGGTTTTCCTTAATCATTGCACTGGATCTGGGAATCAAATCTGCAGATATGGTTGTGCTTGCCGATCACAAGGGTATTGATTTCATCATATGTGATCATCACTTACCTGATGAGGAGCTACCTAAAGCCACGGCAGTCCTTGACCCAAAAAGAAAAGATTGCCAATATCCTTTTCAGGAACTAAGCGGATGTGGTTTGGGATTCAAACTCATCCAGGCCTATTCCAAAAGATATCGTGACGAGGCTGAAATCATGAAATACATTGATTTGGTGGCAGTAAGCATTGCTTCTGATATCGTACCTATAAATGGTGAAAATCGAACATTGGCCTACTTTGGATTACAAAAATTGAACAGAGATCCCATGCCCGGCTTGAAAGCGTTGATTGCTTTGTCAAGCAACAAAAATGAGTTGGATATTTCCGGGGTTGTATTTACACTTGGGCCGCGCATCAATGCTGCCGGCCGAGTAAGTCACGCACGATTTGCGGTAGAGCTACTAATTGCCAAAACAGAAAGTGAGGCCATGGACTTGGCCGAACAGATAAATATTAACAATGACCTAAGACGAGAGTTTGATCTATCCATTACAGAAGAGGCATTGGCAATGATTGCAGCGGAGGAAAATTGTGGGAGCGCCAAGTCAACTGTGCTGTATAAGAACACCTGGCACAAAGGTGTAATTGGTATTGTTGCCTCTCGGTGCATAGAAAAATATTATCGTCCCACCATCATTCTTACAGCTTCCAACGGACTGATTACCGGATCCGCCCGCAGTGTCAAAGATTTTGACTTACATCAAGCTATTGCAAGTTGCAGCCACCTGTTGGAAAAATTTGGTGGCCATAAATACGCAGCTGGATTAACGCTACCTGAGGAAAACCTGGTAGCCTTTAGAAAAAAGTTTGAAGAGGTTGTTGCCTCCACAATCACTGATAAAATGCTCATCCCGGTTGTTGAAATTGACCTGGAGGTTCCTTTTGATGCCATAACCACAAAATTCAGATCGATTGTGAAGCAAATGGCTCCTTTCGGTCCGGAAAATCACAAGCCAGTATTTGAATCGGGCGAGATTTTTGTTGTTACCTCGCTCACCAGCTTTAAGGATAAGCATATTCGGTTTTTAGCTGGCCAAAAAGATAATACCGCAGTATTAAATGTGGTTGGATTTGACATGATGGAGTACTACGAAAAAATTTCCAGTGGAGATCAATTCAGGATTGCTTACACTATCGAAGAAAACACATATAATGGAATGACTTCATTGCAATTGCGGTTGAAAGACATCAAATTTGATTAGCATGTTATTAAAGGCTGAGAACCTGATTAAGAAATATAAGAAGCGCACTGTGGTGAACAATGTTTCTGTTCAGGTGGAGCAAGGAGAGATTGTAGGTTTGCTTGGGCCAAACGGTGCCGGCAAGACCACAAGCTTTTACATGATAGTTGGGCTGATCAAACCCAATGGAGGACAAATATTCTTAGATAAGGAGGACATTACAGATTTACCCATGTATCAACGCGCCAAGCTTGGCATTGGCTATCTAGCTCAAGAGGCTTCCGTTTTTCGTAAACTGACTGTAGAAGAAAACCTGATGGCACCTCTTGAAATGCGGGACATGAGTAAAAAAGAAAGAAAAGAAAAAGTAGAGAAACTCTTAGAGGAATTTAGCCTCACGCACGTTAGAAAAAATCTGGGCATAGTACTTTCTGGAGGTGAGCGTAGAAGAACAGAAATCGCAAGGGCACTTGCGGTTGATCCTCACTTTGTTTTGTTAGATGAACCTTTTGCTGGCGTTGATCCCATTGCAGTAGAAGAAATTCAATCAATTGTCTCTAGATTGAAGAAAAAAAATATAGGCATTCTCATCACCGATCATAATGTGGATGAAACCCTTTCCATAACTGATCGCGCATATTTGATGGTAGAGGGAAAATTATTCAGATCAGGTTCAGCTGAAGAATTGGCCAATGATCCGATGGTTCGCAAAGTGTATCTGGGGCAGAATTTTAGATTAAGAAGAGCCAACGTTGAGTCCACATCATTTAAAAATCTCTAGATCTCTTATTTTTTAATCGAGCAGACATTCAGTTTGTTTAATAAGCTCCTTCATCCTTAATTTGGCATACCACAACTATGCAAATACTAAATTCCATATTAACCTGGGTGATGAAGAAGCGAATGCATCAGATGGAGCTTTTTATGAAGTATCCACATGAGGTGCAGGATGAAGTGCTCAAAAGAAACCTACTTATGGGCCGGGGGACGGAGTTTGGGAAAAAATATGCATTTGATGACTTGATTAAGTATGACGATTATAAAGACAGAGTACCAGTTTATACCTACGAACAGATATTCCCTTTCATTGATCGTAGCATGCGAGGAGAGCAAAATATATTGTGGCCCTCAGAGATAAAATGGTTTGCCAAATCAAGCGGTACAACCAATGCAAGGAGCAAATTTATTCCCGTATCGCCTGAAGCATTAGAAGATTGTCATTTCAAAGGAGGAAAAGATATGCTTTCATTGTACGTCAATAGTTATCCCGATACCCAAATATTCGCTGGCAAAGGTGTGGCTGTTGGAGGGAGTCACAAGGTGAATGAGTTTGACCCAACGTCAAGTTCATTTTATGGTGATGTCTCAGCTGTGATCATGCAAAATCTCCCACCATGGGCACAGTTTATTCGCACACCCAGCCTCAACGTAGCCTTAATGGACAATTGGGAAGAAAAAATTGATTTGCTGGCTGCAGAAACCGCTAAGGTTAATGTAACCAATATAGCAGGAGTCCCTACCTGGACGGTCTTGCTGATTAAACGCATCCTTGAACTTGAAAACAAAACCAACATCCTGGAGATTTGGCCCAACTTAGAGGTTTTCTTTCATGGCGCGGTCGCCTTTCAGCCTTATAGAAACTTATTTAAATCACTCATTCCAAGTGATGGCATGCGCTATTGGGACACCTATAATGCAAGTGAAGGATTTTTTGGAATCCAGGATCAACGGGATTCAGATGAACTTCTACTCATGCTTGATTATGGCGTCTTTTATGAATTCATACCCTCAGAAGAATTAAATAAGGAATTCCCAAAAACAATCGGGCTGGATCAGGTTGAATTGGGTAAAAATTATGCGATGGTTATAACAACCAACTCTGGTTTGTGGAGATACAATATTGGTGACACCATAAAGTTTACCAACCTCTCTCCTTTTCGAATAAAAATATCTGGCCGGACCAAGCACTTTATTAATGTATTTGGCGAAGAGGTGATCATTGAAAATGCTGAGACAGCCATTACCGAGGCGTGCGATAAAACTGGTGCAGTAATTGACAACTTTACTGTCGGGCCTATATTCCTTGAAAAGGATCATCGAGGTGGTCACGAATGGATCGTTGAGTTTAAGGTGAAACCGGAGAGCCTTGAAAAATTCACAACATTCCTTGATGATGCCCTACGAACCGTAAATTCAGACTATGACGCCAAACGAGCCTTTGACCTTGCCCTGATGAAGCCAAAAGTTCATAGTGTAGAAGAAGGAACCTTTTATAATTGGATGAAGAAACGAGGAAAATTAGGTGGACAAAACAAAGTGCCGAGATTGAGTAACAGTCGCGAATACATTGACGAAATCCTGGAAATGATTAAATAAAAAAGCCGGCCATTACACCGGCTTTTTTGTCTTGATTTTGATTAGGAATTTTTCCATTTGATAGTACAGCCTATCGCTTTTGTTTTCGTGGTGGGTACACTTTTGCTTTGCAGCAGTGCATCTACAGCATCCTCAACATATTTTTTCGTTGCTGCTGATGCGTTTCTGGAGTTGTTGTCAATGGCCCCAATGTAGACCACCTTTAGTGTCTTCTCATATACTTTATCCAATACAAAAACATGAGGCGTATTAGTAGCTCCATAGGTTCTGGCCACATCCTGTGTTTCATCTACAAGGTAAGGAAAATCATAATTTTTTCGCTTGGCTTGACTTTTCATCGCTTCAAAAGAATCCCCAGGAGACAGATCTGGATCATTTGCGTTGATAGCCAAGACAGGAAATCCCTGAGATGCATATTTCTTATTAAGGGCAATGATTCGGTCGTTATAAGCCTTTGAGTACGGGCAAGTATTGCAGTCAAAAATTACAATGTATCCCTTAGCATCTCTATAGTCAGCCAGCGAAACCATTTTTCCATCCACATTCTTTAGCCGAAAGTCGCTTGCCGTATCTCCTACTTCATAACCCTTAAATTCTGGCGTTGCCGCTATAATGCCCACCAGAAGAGCCATAGCCAAAATTGTTTTTAATGCATTCATTGTTATCTCAAATTATACTTTTGATTTTTACTTTAAACTATTTATCAACTGTTCCAATTCACCCTCCTTCAATTCTTTGCTCACAAACTTTCTTTTCCCGGTTTCCCTATTTACAACCAAGGTAGCAGGTATAGCCCCTTCCCAACTGTTATCAATTTTATCGATCCAGCTATTTGGATCTCTTTCATCCAACAAATAAACGATCGATTTCAATTTTTTGCGTGCAATAAAGCGATAGACTTTATCCGGATTGGGATCCAGATCCAGATCAATGCTCACCAAGTGTACGTCTACATCATTTCTGCTGGTCGTCAATTGTTCAAAGTGGGGAAGCTCCTTGATGCAAGGCGCGCACCAGGTAGCCCAAAAATTCATAACCAGGATTTTGTCTGATTTCTTTTCTATCAGTTTTTGGAGGTCACCAATTTTTACTATTTCCGCTGATTGTGCAACCAAAAGCCCGGAGCCCACCGTTAGTAAGGCCAATACTAGTATCGACTTCATAATAGTTTTCAAAACGGAGAGTTTGGGGTTATGTTCGTCTTCAAAATGCTAATTTACATATACGAGGCAAGGGGGGCATGTAAGAAACGAAAAAGAAATTGTTAAAAAGCGCTAGAATTCAGGCACTTATAATTACCAAAAACGGGGCAAATTAGTTTTCCACAAAAATGTGTACTTATCAACATTAGCTTTGTGTTATCCCTTAACATACTGCTTATCAGTTATTTATATGTTCATAAATCAATCGGTTCTTTGTGGACAACTAAATGTTGGCAATTTGCCGAAGCCAAAAACGCTATAGTTCTAATGTCCAGATTTTCAGACTTATAGCACATCAATTCTAAATTCAAATCAATAAAATGACCCATAGAATTACCGATCTTTTTAAAGTTGAACTCCCCATAATACAAGCTGGAATGGTTTGGTGTAGTGGCTGGCGACTTGCTGCTGCCGTAAGCAATGCCGGAGGACTTGGTCTTATTGGGGCAGGATCCATGCACCCGCCTACCCTTCTGGAGCACATTAAAAAATGCAAGGCGGCAACCGCCAATTCCTTTGGCGTAAACGTGCCCTTGTTATATCCTGAAATTGATAAGCTCATGAAGATTATCATTGATGAACAGGTGAAAATAGTATTTACTTCTGCTGGTAATCCCGCCGCCTGGACAGGCCATTTAAAGGACCATGGAATCACCGTGGTACATGTAGTATCCAGTGTCCGGTTTGCCATGAAAAGCATGCAGGCTGGCGTAGATGCGGTCGTAGCTGAAGGATTTGAGGCGGGTGGCCACAACGGCCGCGAAGAAACTACCACCTTATGTCTCATTCCAATGATGAGGGATGCCATCGATATTCCCTTAATTGCTGCAGGTGGCATAGCCAATGGCAGGGCCATGTTGGCTGCGGAAGTATTGGGCGCAGAAGGTGTGCAAATTGGAACGCGATTCGCAGCAAGCGTAGAGTCTTCCGCCCATGAGCAATTCAAACAGCGAATTACACACAGCGAAGAAGGCGAAACGATTCTTACCCTTAAGCAACTGACACCCGTACGGTTGATAAAAAATAAATTCTATGAACAAGTATTGGAGGCGGAGCAGCGATGTGCTTCCAAGGAAGAATTAATTCAGCTCTTGGGGAAAGCCAGGTCCAAAAAGGGAATATTTGAGGGCGACCTAGAAGAAGGAGAACTAGAAATTGGTCAGGTTTCAGCCACAATTAAAGAAGTGAAACCGGCAGCTGAAATAGTCCGTGAGATTTGGGAGGAATACAATGATTCTAGAAATAAATTGTGCAGCCATGCAGTTTAAGCAGATAAAAGAGACTTGCATTTACTTCCGCGATTTGGAACAGGCTCGCGATTTCTATCACCACAAATTGGGTCTTGAAATTATTGGCTACGTAAAGGGTAAACATATTTTCTTCCGAGCTGGGACTTCTGTCCTTTTATGTTTTAATCCTGATGATTCAAGAAACAAGAAAAGCCCGCCACCTCATTTTATTGATGGAAAATACCACTTTGCCTTCGAGGTAGATAAAGCACAATACCAGAATGAAAAGAAGGCTCTCCAGGAAAAAGGAATTCCAATAACGGATGAGGTAGAGTGGAAGAATGGACTAAAATCTAGCTACTTTGAAGAT
>DATCZR010000126.1:0-12059 GCA_036525835.1 Cyclobacteriaceae bacterium | reverse complement strand
ATTAGGCAACATTTGGGGATTCCCAACACAAACGGCACAAAATGGTGGAGCCGCTTTCGTCTTATTATACCTCATTCTTGCATTTGTTGTAGGCTACCCTATTCTTCTGGCAGAGTTTACTATTGGCAGGCATACTCAATCAAACCCCGTTGGCGCGTACCAAAAGATTAAAGGAGGAAAGCGGTTTGTTCCCATAGGTTTTTTAGGCATCACCACGGTTGGATTTATTTTAGCATTTTACACCATCATCGCTGGCACTATGGTGGCCTATTTCATAAGTCCCATACTTCAATTATTAGGAGCTGAAACCGCCGCTGCTTGGGTAATCTCTCAAGGGACTATAAGTAATATGCTATTTGCAAGTGTGTTTTTTTTTCTTACTATTTTAATAGTCGCAGCAGGCGTAAAGGACGGCATTGAAAAATGGTCATCTCGTTTAATGCCAACCTTGCTTGTCATTTTGGTAATGCTTGTCATCTATGTGCTTACCCTTGACGGTGCCATAGAAGGATTAAAAGTTTATTTGCTCCCTGACTTCAGTAAGGTATTAAATGCGCAACTATTTACCAGTGCATTGGGTCAGGCATTTTTCTCACTCTCACTTGGAGTAGGTAGTATGCTGGTACTTGCTTCGTATACCAGTAAGAAAGAAAATTTAGTTAGACTGGGACGGCTTGTCACACTAAGCGATGTGGGTATCGCCTTTTTAGCAGGCTTATTAATTATTCCAGCTATGTATGCTGCCTCCGCATCGGGTACTCAAATTTTTGATGAGGCTGGTAATCTTATTTCAGGGCCCAACTTGATTTTTCAAGTGTTACCTGCTTTGTTCAATACCATGGGGCCCATTGGAATCGCTCTTTCCGTAGTTTTCTTTTTCCTTATGGTCATTGCAGCGCTTACTTCTACCATATCCATGTTGGAAGTTCCTGTTGCCTTTGCCGTTGATAATAAAAATATGGATCGCTCGAAGGCTAGTATAATGATAGGTGTAATCTTTTGGATCGTTAGTATGATCATAGTACTTAATTTTGATTTGTTATTTGGTTTGGTAGTGAGCGCTACTACACAATTCATTCAACCTCTGCTTGGCTTATTCATCTGTATTTTTGTTGGATGGATCATGAGCAGAAATACCTTGATAGAAGAAATCAAGCAAGGGAATCCAGGAATTGAAAATACATTGTTTATGAAAATTTGGCCACTCTTCATACGATACGTCTCTCCTATTCTCATCCTTATAATATTGGCTCAAGCATTTTTATAAAAAGAAAACCCCAGCACCAGATTCCTTGATTCATCCAGATCACCAATCTATTTCATGGAAAATCCATGCAATGGCTTGAATAGATCTTTGAATAATTGCTCGAATTTCTTCTTATGGCCGCTGATCAACAGTTGAATATTTCAGATTAACAATATCGGAATATTAAAGGTAAATTGTTTGTCTTAAAATTAACTAATCAATCTAAACCAACCCCATAAAATTGGATAGTCACAACGAGAGGACGTTAAGAGATTTATTAAGGATCCTATTACCCTTTATACTCATCTTGTTACTGTTGAGTTTTTCCTATTCTGCGTTTGGACAAATTGAAGTTCATCATGAACCAATGCATCATCCCGTTTTCGAAAATAAAATAGTCCGAGTACTAGATGTAGTTGTTCAACCGGGTGACACCTCTCTGCTTCATCAACACCGTTCCAATTACTGTTATATCACCATTCAAGGGGGTCAGGTCTGGCTACAGGGGGAAGTAGGCAATGGAAGAAACCTCAACCTATATACTGGCTTCATTGGAGGCTATCATGAAAATCCAGACAAGCCACTAGTTCATCGGTTCGCCAACCGTTCTTCTAACCAAATTAGATTAATTGCCGTTGAAAACCTTTCCCCTATTGGCAATCGCTTTGACACCTTAGTTAATAAGATGTATAATGAAGAAATACTAATTAATAACTCCTACTTTACCCTATCTAAGATCTTAGTCGATTCAAATTCAAGTACAACTATTCTATCGAAGCGACCTGCCGTGATCGTCAACCTTGAATCAAAGTCTTTACAAATAAAGAGACAGAGAAATATTGGACAGCTTAATCAATGGAGCTGGCTGGACCCAAATACAAGTGCCACAATCATTAACCCACAATTGGATATTGCTACGGTGGTCCTTGTCCAGCTAAAAAACGGAAAGTCTAATTCCCGAAAGCGGTAAAATTTACCACGTGTATAAAAATTTAAGTGCCTCAAATGGATAAGGGTTAATTTCGGCCGTATTTAGTCTTTATAGCCATTCAATGCAGTTCTTTCGATCCCTTACAATAATCCTTTTGCTTGCCATTTTTTCACAAAGTTTTGGTCAATCGAACGGATATGTTCCCAATCTGAAAGTTAGGCCTACGGCCAGCGCAATTCAATTAAAGGCTGACCCTGTAATCGATGGCGAAATAATCAATGATGAATTATGGCAGCAGTATCCGGCATTTGATGGTTTAAAGCAGCAAAAACCTTATGCCGGGCAGCCAGCCTCCGAAAAAACCGATATCAGAATCGGATATACTAAAACTATGCTTTACGTTGCTGTTGTCTGCTATGATGCCGACCCTTACAAGTTGGTAGTTTCAGATGCGAGACGAGATGCCTCATTAGATGGTACCGACAGTTTTCAATTTATTATTGACACCTATCATGACAAGCAAAATGGATTCATTTTTGGGACCAATTCATTGGGAATAGAGTATGATGGGCAAGTAGACAACGAAGGCCAGGGTAATAACAATAACAATAGACAGCAGGGTGGAACCATTGGCGGATTCAATCTGAATTGGGATGCCTCCTGGGAGGTGAAAGCAAAGGTGGGGGACTATGGCTGGAGCGCTGAATTTGCGATCCCATTAAAAACTATTCGATTCGCATCAGGAACAGACCGCGTGTGGGGACTAAACATCCAACGCAACATCCGTAAAACTAATGAAGTTGCCTACTGGGCTGAACTTCCTGTTCAATACAATTTTGACTTGAAACGGCTATCCTTAGCCGGTGAGTTAATCGGGTTAAACTTGGTGAGCCAAGGCAACTTAAAGTTCATCCCTTACGTGCTTGACAATGTGACCAAAGATTTTAATGCCAGTACCAGTAAGACAGAAAATACGCCTGAAGTTGGCGCAGACATTAAATATAGCATCACACCTTCACTGACACTTGACCTTACTTACAACACAGATTTCGCGCAAGTAGAAGTGGACCAACAACAAATCAACCTCGATCGTTTCAATCTTTTCTTTCCAGAAAAGCGTCCATTCTTTTTAGAGAATGCAGGATTCTTTACCGTAGGTAGTCCAGGTGAAGTGGATTTGTTTTTTAGCAGAAGAATTGGAATTGCAGAAGACGGACAGGTGGTCCCCATTTTAGGCGGAGCCAGAATTTCAGGTCGGGCCAACAAAACCAACATCGGTTTGCTCAGTATGTTTACCGATAACTTGGCCTTGAACGACAGTGTAACCATACAAAAAAACAATTTCAATATCGCGCGCATTAATCAGCAAGTTGGACAGCGATCCACTATTGGTGGAACCTTTGTAAGTCGTGAAGGAGTAGGTGAAGGCGGAAGTGATTTCAATAGAGTTTTTTCTATGGATGGAAAATTGGGATTTGGAAAGAAGGCTTCCCTTGGAGGATTCTTTGCCCGATCAAATGGACCCGACAGTGTTGCTGCTGGCAACTCATTTAAGATTGGAGGTGAATATCAATGGAATGGAGTTAATGCCACATTAGCCTACACGCAAGTAGACAATGACTTTGATCCACAAGCGGGATTCCTATTTAGAAAAGCATTTAGAAAACCAGAGCTTCTTATTTTAAAAACCATTCGAATGAATGGAAAATTCGGTGGCATGCTGGAAATAAGACCTCACGTTTCGTATCGGGGATTTTGGAACTTCGAAGGTTTCAAGGAAACCTCTTTTCTCCACATTGATAATCACTGGGCATGGAAAAACGGATTTGAGATACATACTGGCATAAATTATACCGAAGAAGGATCTCTGTTAGATTTTAAAATCCCAGGACTTGGCATTACGATTCCAGCAGGGTCATTTCCCAATAAAGAAGCTCAAATTGTTGTAATCACCAATCCTAGCAAAAAATTCTACATAAGTACACGTCATGTAATGGGTGGTTACTTTTCAGGCTCACGATCGGCGCATAGTGGTACCGTAGGGTTTAGAATCGGAGATCGTTTCAACTCAGAATACTCCTTTAACCATAATGACATTCACCTGTTAGAAAGAAATTTTGCGACTGATGTATTTGGCGCTCGTATGTCTTATTCATTTACACCGCGCATGAACTTGCAAAGTTTTTTTCAATACAACAGTGCGGCTGATATTGTATCTGCAAATATCAGATTCAATCTTTTGGAACAAGCCAACACAGGGCTCTTTGTTGTATATAACGAAATATGGGACGGTGGAAATGTTGCCAGCAGAAGCTTTACCATTAAGTATACCCATATTATTAATATTTTAAAATGATGTCCCTAACATCCCGGGTTTATCTACTGCTTATTTTGTTTTTAGCAATCGGCTGTAATTCCAATTCAAAAATAGACGAGCAATCTTACCGCCTAGGGGCCATTGGCGCTTTTGGAGAAGCTGTCAATGCCGGTGTAAAGCAATTGGCTTTAAGCGTAACCCTTTCAACCGAAGAAATGGATGCCTTCATTCCTGAAGCAGAGAAAGTGGCAGTAAAAAATAATGTGTTGTTGTATCGTGAAGCAGATTTGATTATAACCGATTTATTCGCGGCCGACATTGCTAAAAACAAGGAAGTATTGCTCATCTATCAAGGCAATACTAAAGATCAGTACTTGCAACTCAAAAAAGATAAAGAAAAACTGGTGAGCGAAAACCGTTATGAGGGAAAAGCCAGAGAAGAAATTGCCAGAAGATTTGGCAGGATGTTAAGTTACTCGCCAAGAAAAATTAACGAACTCCTGGCTGAAAATACTTCTTTCAGAACCATGCATGATTTTGGCATTGCCGCTACCAATCTGTTTCTGTATTACAAAGACCTGGATGAGGCAACTCGTTTTTATACTGAAACTTTAGGACTTGAGTTACTTGCTGATTATACCATGGCGAAAATTCTTCGCCTCTCAACGGAATCCTATCTTATTCTGGTAGACGCAACCAAAGGAATGCACACTGCTGAGGAACCTAAAACGGTTGCCCTCGCTTTACTGACTAATCAATTAGAAGGATGGTACCATCATTTAAAGGCTAACCATGTTAAGATCAATTACGATTACAAACCCAAAGCAGGTGGGGCACATGATGGCTTTGTGGCTAATGATCCGGAAGGATATTTACTGGAATTTGAAACTTTTAAACAGCATCCGGAAAACGAGCTTTTCATCCCGCAATTGCAAAAGCTGAAGACAATAACTTTCGCTGGATCAAAAAAATCAACTGCTACAGAAGGTCTTGGGTTTAATGCTTCCATTATCTGGCTTTATTACAAGGATATTCCTGCTATGGAAAAGTTCTATCAACAGGTACTTGGCTTGCCACTTATTGTCGATCAGGGTTGGGCTAAAATTTATCAAGCTTCAGAAAGTGGTTTTATTGGACTTGTAGATGAAAGGCGTGGCATGCATCAGTACACTGAAAAAAAAGCCGTCAACGTTTCCTTTGTTCTCAATGATATTGACGGTTGGTTTAACTATGTAAGTGAATACAGACCTTTTGAATTGAGATCAAACGAAGTGAGTACAGGCCCAGAAAAAAAATATCGCGCTTTTGTAGGATACGATCCCGAAGGCTATTTCATGGAATTTGATACTTTTTATGAGCATCCGGATAACGCAAAGCTGATTGAATATTTATCAGGATCAGAACCTGAGAACTAATTTCAAATTCTGATTCTGTTGCTTTTTTTAAAACTTCCCAAACTTCAAGGTCATATTAACTGAACTGCCACTGAGGTCTTTGTCACTTAAGCCAGCAGCGCTGCTCCCGTAAACAGCACGGTAAGAGTAGCCAGGACTAAACCGCATCCATTTGAAGACATTTATTTCCATTTGTACACCAGGCTCAGCAACAAAGAACCAATTTTCATCCAAGGCCAAATCCTGATATTCTCTTGATGGCTCACGTAAGTCATGGCGATAATACTGAACAGTAAATCCTGAACCGGTTACCATATTGAATACCAAGTGAAATGTCCGCTTGGATCCAAAAACATATTCTGTCATCAAGCCGAACTGACCATACTCATAACTTAAGTCTTCTCCAGGCAACGCAGTTTAAGCTGCTGGAACTGGAATGTTGTTCGTGGTGGCACTTCCACTTAAGCCCAATAAGAATTTGTGATTCACGTACCATCCACCATACATCTCCACCAGGTTGGCATATTGTCCGCCAATCGATGTGAATTTATTTGAAATGGCCCCGTACCCACCGGAAGATCTCACAGGATTTTTCTTAAATACAGTGTGAATTTCTTCTCTTCCTTCTTCTTGATATTGACCATAGGAGTTAGTGAACGTCAAACATATAATTCCGATAAAGACAAGCATACTGGTTTTCATATCTTAAAACTGATTGATTCAACCTTAAGACATTTCTCCTAATGGTTACCCCTACGAGGACGCAAAAGATTTATTCCAGGTTAATTTCAGGCAACTTTAAGCCTTTTGATCCTTGTTTATTAACGCTTTATTTCAAATGAAGTATACCCTCCAGGCTCTATTTCGTATGTTTCAACATTTTCTACAATAGCCTGACTTGGACCATCATGGCACCAAGTCACCAGCTCTTTTAGCTTTTCAGCTTCTCCACTTGCTTCAATGTAAACCGATCCATCAGGTTGGTTTTTCACAAAACCAATTAGTCCAAGGGATTTAGCTTTATCTCGTGTTGACGCCCTGAAGAATACACCCTGGACTTTGCCGCTAACTGTTATGGCAAGGGTCATACTTGTTATACAATATAATCCGTACTTAAAAATGTAGATTCTCTATTTTTTATTATAGAGCTGATAATCTGCTTGTTCGAATCGTTTGATTTTGTTGCCACTAAGGTTCGAATAGAAAATACACGCAATGCATCTGAAACGGATAGTGTACCCTCTGCTGAATCTTTCCTTCCATTAAATGGGAACGAATCAGGACCTCGTTGACATTGCGCATTCAGATTGATTCGACCAACCTGGTTGCTAAAGGCATCCATTAACTTTGCAATCTGCTTGGAGTCCGTTCCAAAAATACTTGCTTGCTGACCAAAATTAGAATTGACAACATAGTTAATGGCCTCATCAATATGATCATAAGCCATAATCGGAATTACCGGACCAAATTGCTCTTCATAATACAATCTCATTTTATCGTTAATGGGGTGGAGTACGGCAGGATAGAAAAATGATTCCAACGTCTCGCCTCCATTCTCATTGATTATTTTAGCTCCATGCTTCTTAGCATCTTCAACGAGTTCTTTCAGGTACTCAACTTTGCCTGGTTCGGGCAGTGGTGTTAATGACACACCCTCTGTCCAGGGCATACCCGCTTTGAGTGTTTTAATTTCTGCTGTGAACTTATAGACAAATGCCTTCAAAATGGATTTGTGCACTAGCAGTATTTTCAACGCGGTACAACGCTGCCCATTAAATGACAGTGATCCCGCAACGCATTCTTTTACAGCATTGTCAAGATCGGCATCAGGTAAAACGATAGCTGGATTCTTCGCATCCAAACCCAGAATAGCTTTTAACCGATGAAGCTTAGGGTGAAGTTTTTTTAAATCATTGGCCCCCTTGTTGGTTCCAATAAACGCAAACACATCAATGCGTCCACTTTCCATCAAAGCACCCACGGTTTCTCTTCCTCTTCCATAAATGATGTTGATAACGCCAGGCGGAAAACTAGTTCTGAAAGCTTCCAATAAAGGTGCAATTAATAGCACGCCATACTTGGCAGGTTTGAACACCACCGTGTTACCCATGATCAACGCAGGAATCAAAGTGCTGAACGTTTCATTCAATGGGTAATTAAATGGCCCCATACACAAGGCCACACCTAGTGGCACTCTTCGTATCTGCGCCATAAAACCCTGCTCTTCTACCAGCTTTGCGGAATTACGATCAAGATCTTTTAACGTTTTAATCGTATCTACAATGTAATCGCAAGTGCGATCAAATTCCTTTTCTGAATCTTTCAGTGGTTTTCCAATTTCCCACATCAACAACTTAACTACCTCATCTCTTTGTGACCGCATTTTGGTTAAAAAATCCTCAACGTGAGCGATCCTCCCTTCAACACCGAGTGTTGGCCATTGTCCTTCACCTCTATCATAGGCATTAGTTGCTGCATCCAAAGCTTGCAGCGCTTCCTTTTCAGTAAGCAAAGGAGTGCTCCCTAAAATTACCTGCTCATGCTTTCCATTATTATCTACAAATACCGGGCTCACCACAGAATTTAGTTTTCCGTCCCACACTTTTGTTTCACCATTGATTAAATATTCTCTTTGCTCAACTTGGTCTCCCACTACATAATTGAATGGGATTTCCGCCCGTGTAGGAAATAAGTTCTTAAGAAAGCTACTCATGTTGATTGATTATGCTGTTGAATAATACGTACAGATGACGAAGTTCCAATACGGTCTGCTCCGGCTTGTAGCAATTTAATAACTTGTTCAGAAGTTTTAATCCCACCTGACGCTTTAATTCCTACCGCAATCGATAGCAATTTGCGAATCAGTAAAATATTTTCAATAGATGCTCCTGTATCGCTAAATCCTGTCGATGTTTTAACATAATCAGCTCCACTATCTTCACACATCTTACACGCCAAAGCAATCTCTTCCTCTGATAAATAAGAAGTCTCAATAATGACTTTTAAAATCTTATTTTGATCATGAATGAATTGGCTAGCCTTAGCCAATTCTATTTTTGTCCAGGGAAAGTTCGACTTGAATGAACTGATATTCCATACCCAATCAATTTCATCAGCACCATTATCAATGGCTCTTTTGGCTTCGTCTATTTTTGTTTCCGTCAAATTATAGCCAAATGGAAATCCCACAACGGTAACGAGTGAAATGGCATTTTTGTCAATCTCCCTCTTAGCTCGTTTCACCCAGAAAGGGGGCACACAAATGGCAAAAAATTTGTGTTCACAAGCCTCTGCTGCCAGTTGGTCAACTTGCTGAATGGTAATGGTTGGATTAAGGTTGGTGTGCTCAATCTTGGAAGCTATTTCCATAATAATAAGAAGTGGATACTTAAGTGATGGGTAATTAGTGCATGATGTGGCAGATCTTGCACATTTTCTGTTTTCCTGCAGGACGAATCTTAGGAGGACGCTTGTGGCCGAAGTAAGGAGGCTGTGATTTATCAGGTTTTCGCTCCCCACTTACATTCTTTTCTCTTTTCTCCCTTTCCTTCCAATTCTTCTCAATCCTGTCGTGAAATTCCTTACGCGCCTCATAAGTACGTCCAAACCTACCCTTTTTCCTCTTTATTGATTTTTCAGGAACAAATCTTTCATCAACTACTTTAGGATCAAATGAATTAGATTCATCCGATGTTTTTCTCTTTTGTGCAGAAACTTTTGAAAATGAGAAGCAGAATAAAACAAATATGACTATCCTGAATAACATAGTGCAAAGATACGCATCTCTTTTAGCGTACCCAATTGGCAACGATACATTCACTAATGTCGAATATGGCACTCAGAACAATAACGCATGCGGTGTGGGGGGCTTTTCTTTGGTTTCCTCTTGTGACCAAAGTAAGCAGGGTTTGAGTACTGAGATTTAGCCAATTTCTTTAGGATGCGTTGCTTGTCCTTGGCTGCAAGTTCTACCCTCTTATAAAATTCGTATGGAGCAGTATGCTTAACCTTAGGCTTTTTATGTTTTACTGATTTCGCAAGTTTCGGAGAATAAAATCTACTTGTCTTTGTATCATTTGAGTTAGGAAGAGGGCTTATGCTCGTTTGTGCGTCAGCACGCACACAAACAAAAACCAACAATCCAACAAAATAAATCCAGAATCGATTCATAACAGCACTCTAACGAACTGTCTCACCAAATTATTCTGGTAAATGAAAATAATTTAATTAAATCCAGGATTTATAATAGGAATAAGCACTACTTGTTGCAATACTGATCAATGAAGAAGCGCGCTTTTTCATCGCCAAATTCAACCGCCTTGCGCCAGTCAAAGCAGGCCTTATCCTTAATTTTCATTTGATAATAGAAATTGGCTCTCACCTTATAAAATGTGGCATTCTTATCATTCAATATAATTGCCTCATCAACGTCTGCAATAGCATCTATCATTTCTCCTTTTCTGGCTTTGCAGTTTGCCCTGCCAAAGTAGGCCAACGCATCTTTAGGATTCAGTTTTATGGCGTTACCATAATCACTAATAGCAGCTCCAAAATCTCCCATCTCCTCTTTTATCACAGCACTATTATAAAATACTATGGCATTTTTTGGATTTGATTGCTGAGCCACCACCAAGTCTTGCAAGGCCGCTTCGTAATTATTCAATCCAACCCATGCACGCGCACGCTGAATATTTAATTCCACATTCGCTTCTCCTGCTTTTTCTGCCTGATTAAACACTGCAACTGCTTCTTCATGCCTCTTCAGCGCCAAAAGGCATTTACCCTTTAGCAGGTAAAGCGAATGCTTGTTGCCCCCCACCATATAGTCTTGATTTCCTTTAGACAATGCCATGTTGACGTCATCTAACGCACCTTGAAAATTTTTAATATTGAATTTGGCCATACCCAACAAAATGCCATCCTCTGATTGAACGTCTCCCAAAGCATTGGCAACTGCAATATCTGTGATCACGCCAGCCCAATTCTCCAATTTCATTTGAGCCGCTGCCCGACTCCGATAGCCAATACTTTTATCAGGGGATATACTGATTGCTTTATCAAAATCCATAATGGATTCCTTGCTCAGTCCTGCGTTTATTTTGGCATTTCCTCTATTCATGTAGACCCCGGGATCATTATTCTTCAAGGCGATTGATTTTGAGTAGGCTTCAATTGCCTGCATATACATTTTTTTTCTACACAAACTGTTCCCGAGATGAAAAAAAACCATCTTGTTGTTGCTGCCCAAGGAATCTGCTTTTGTTAAAAACGGAAGCGCTTTCAATGGCTTATCAATTTCAGCATAGGCCATTCCCAAAACCTCAAAGTCTGGCAGTGATCCAATTTCAGTCTCCAGAAACCTGCTAATATCTTTTATTGAAAGTTCAAATTCCTGACAATAGAAGGCCGCTATGCCACGCGATTCAAAGAGTTTCCCCTCTCTTTCTCCCATATTTTCCGCTTCATTTAGATGATGTAATGCCTCTTTATATTGAAATGCATCCAGGTATAAATAGCCAAAATAAAGATGCCCCTTGGGTTCATTAAAATCTCCGTCAAACGCTTTTTTTAAGAAATATTTGGCCGCTTCATGTTCATGCGAGTGATACCTACATATGCCAAGTATTCCATTAACCTGCGCATCTTCATCATTTCGTCTTGCTTTTTCCAGATCTTGAGCAGCGCTGAAATATTCCCCTAACCTAAATCTGGCTATTCCCCTTAATTTATAAATTTCAGAATCAGAAAAACCAGCTTGAATTAATTTATCAAATTTTTTCGAAGCTTCCGAAAAATTTTCTTTGACTAAAAGATTTTTTGCCGCCTCAAATTCAAGTTGGCTGGAGTTAGAAGTTTGTGCAATTGACGGGGTCGCAATAAGAATTAAAATAGCACTCAAAAAGATGGGCATCACATGTCTTGCCATAAGGCAAAACTAGAGGAAAGATATACGGGTGCAAAACTTGAGTTTGATCAACTACCTTATCCGCAAAATAAGAGATTTAGCAGATAATAGATTATCATGCCAACGCCAGCGATGAGCATCATGACCCCAAAAGTCTTGGCTCTTTTGAAATAGCCTTTAGAGGACATCAGCCCTTTATTTCGCTCTCTTGCAGACATCACACATTCGTATCTACAACAAAATGAAAAACGATGTAAATAATCATG
>DATCZR010000125.1:0-14052 GCA_036525835.1 Cyclobacteriaceae bacterium | reverse complement strand
GAGCTGCCTACTCTGCCAACCCTACCTGGCCAACTGATCCTGATTTTAATACAGGCGGTCAAAGAGGTCCAGCCAATATGCTTACCTACTATCAAAGCAGGGGAACAACAAATAGAATTCTAACCAGCCTTTCAGCTGATTACAAATTGGCTGATGGCCTTACTGCAAAGGCTACCTATGGTTTGGATTTGTCACGAGGAGATAGAACGACCCTTGTTTCTGGCGATGCAATCAATGCGGGTAATGGAGTCGCTGGCTATGGTACAGGTCAACTAAACCAAAATAATACTACCAATAATTTGCTTGAGTTGACCTTGAATTATAACAAGGAGGTTGGCAACACAGTTATAGAAGTGGTTGGAGGTTATTCAGTACAGAGCTTCCGTAATCAATACTATTGGGCAACAGGAAAAGGGTTTACTGATTACTCAAGTTTCAGCAAGATGGAAGATGAGTTAAATGCTTCGTTCGATGCTGGAGATGCAGCTGTTCAAGCAATTGCTGGAGATGGAGGTTATAATAACTGGGGTATTACCGATGACCTGCGAAATGCAGCCAATACGTCCGGTGGTTTTATAAGTCTCATCGATAAGGATGCGGGAACGCTAGGCCAAACTTACTTTGCAAGGCCTTCTGGTGTAACAGTTGATGGTATGGGAGCTAACTTTTATGACCAAACGGACTTTATTCAGTCTTACTTTGCCAGAGGTAATTTTACCATCAATAAGAAATTCTTGATTACCGCTACGGTTAGGGCAGATGGATCTTCCAAATTTGGTAAAGACAACCGCTATGGTGTTTTCCCTTCAGGAGCTGTTGCTTATAAACTCAGCGAAGAAGATTTCATGCCAGAAATATTCAATGCATTCAAAGTTAGGGTTGGATATGGTATCGTTGGTAACCAGGATGGTTTAGGTTATGGAGAATACATCAGAAGAGAAAGATATGCAGACGTGGGAGTTGGTGATACGCGCGAAATAGGACTTCCGGGTCTTACCACTCAGGGTTCTGTGAATCCTGAATTGAGGTGGGAGGAAACAGCACAAACCTCATTCGGTATCGACTTCGGTGTGATGAACGACAAGTTGAGCGGTAGTTTTGATTACTATATCAAGAATACCACTGACCTGCTGCTAAGACGTAACGCGGCTCAGCCAGCTGTGGCTAGCCAAATCTTTGATAACCTGGATGCAACTGTGGAAAATAAGGGATGGGAAGTATCTCTTAATTATCAGGCTATTGAAACAGATGATGCATCCTTCACTATAGGTGGTAATCTTTCCCACAATAAAAATTTATTAAAAGATTTTGGAGGTGCATTGGATGCAGGTACAATCCGCGGACAGGGTTTGTCGGGTGCTTATGCGCAGCGGTTAGCTGGCGGACAACCTTTATTTTCTTATCACTTGAGAGAGTTTAAAGGATTCGATTCTAGTGGTCAGCCAATTGGTGATGAGCAGGTGTTTGTTGGCAAGTCAGCTTTGCCTACCTGGAATATGGGGATTTCATTAAATGCCAAGTACAAGAACCTTGACTTCAACATGTACATGTCTGGTCAGTTTGGACAATACATTTATAACAATACCCGTAACGGATTCTTTACTGCAGGATCAATCAACAATGCGAGAAATGTAACTCCTGATGTGTTGACCAGTGGTGAGTCAGGATCTGCTGAGGCCGCAGTATCTACCCGATTCCTTGAAAAAGGTGATTTCATGAGAATGCAAAATATGACCTTGGGCTATAATGTACCAATGAAAGGTGGAGCCATTAAAAACTTGAGATTTAGTTTTAATGCGCAAAACTTATTTGTAATTACTGATTATAGCGGACTTGATCCTGAAGTAAGCAGTAACCCTGCCGATTTTGATTTGTTGAATGGACTGCCAACGGCAGGTATTGACTGGGCAGCATATCCAAGGCCAAGAACCTTTACGATAGGCCTGAACGCATCATTTTAATTTGAATTGATCTAAGAGAAGAATGTTAAAAAATGAAAAAATGAAAAATAGACTATTAATTCCCCTAACAATTGTGGGACTTGTGGTGTCTTCTTGTAGTCTGGATATTGAGGAGACGGACTCCTTAATTACAGAAGGAGGCAGCGCTGTGTTCAACGGCGTGGAGAACCCAACAGGTTCTTTAGATAATATATTTAATGGTATCTCAGGACAGGCTGGTGATCAAGCCAATCTGTATGCGCTTCAGGAGGTTACTACTGATGAGCAGATGGTGGTAACACGTGGTACTGACTGGGGTGATAACGGTGTGTGGAGAACTTTGCACCAACATACCATGGGGCCAACTCACAACTACGTAAATCAGGTATGGAATGATAAAAACAGTGCCGTACTTCGTGCGACTGAGGTAATTGACCCATTGAGTAAAGCGACACCTGCACAAATTGCAGAGGCTAAATTTGCAAGAGCTTATAACATGTGGTTGGTGATGGACTTCTGGGGTCAGGTGCCTTTCAGAAACCCAACAGATGGACCGGAAGTTACGCCATCAGTGAAGACTCGTACAGAAGCTTATGACTTTATTGTGCAGGATTTGACTGATGCGATCGCTGGCTTGCCGGCTAGCAATCCAACAGCTACTAATAAAACCAGGCCAGTAAAAGCGACCGCAAGGTTCTTTCTTGCGAAGGTAAAATTGCAGGCTAATGTTTACAAAGGTGCTTATGGTGCCAATGACCTGCAAGATGTAATTACCTTGGTTGATGCAATTGAAGCTGATGGTTATTCCTTAGCGTCAAATTACTTTGACATTTTTGTTGGTCCGACTTTCCCAAGTCCTGAAGTAATATGGAACGTAACAGCAGGTGTTGGAAACAGAATGTGGAACGGTTTGCATTACAATCAGCCGGCAAAGACTGGAGATGGTAATGATGGTGGTGGATGGAATGGATTTGTTGGCTTAGCCGAATTCTATGATAAGTTTGAAGGACCTCCTAATGACAACTCTATTGGATTAGGCCAGGAAGAAAGACGCGGGTTTACACAAACTGCTGCTTCTACCAATGCCAGTAACTTCGGATTTGGATTTGGATTTACATTTGGTCAAATGTATTCCTTCAAGGATGGTGCGGCTGTCGCGTTGAAAGACAGAATTGGAAATCCGCTTGTGTTTACAAAAGATTTACCAGGTCTGATTGGTAACAATGAGAGAACCGGAATTCGAATGCTGAAATGGTCTCCTGCAAATGGTGCGTTTACTTCAGGATTGGTAATGGCCAGATTTGCTGATGCCCATTTGATGAGAGCTGAGGCTAAATTGAGATCAGGAAACGCAGGTGGTGCACTAACCGATGTAAATGTACTGAGAGCACTTAGAACAAATACTTCCGCTCTAGCTTCGATAAGTGATGATATCATGTTGGATGAAAGAGGAAGAGAATTATATCTCGAAGGATGGAGAAGACATGACTTGATTCGCTTTGGTAAGTTTAAAGATGCATGGCAATTTAAAGAAGCAGGTGATGGTCACACAGACCTGTTCCCAATACCTTCCAGTGCATTGCTATCAAATCCAAATCTGGTACAGAATCCTGGATATTGATTTGAGGAGTAGAATTCAATAAAAAAAAGAGGGCTTAGGCCCTCTTTTTTTTACCCTGGAACCTAAGTATTATTTGCTGTTAGTCGCATTTTAGTTTTAATTTTAGTCCTCAAAAAAGTTGAAAGCAGCTACCAAGTTGAGGGACTTTTGTGGGTCGAGAAGTGTATGAAATCAAATTCTTTTCTTATTGTCATTTTTCTCTGTCTGATAGAAGCATTAACTTCATGTGAGACGAGCAATAAGCAATCAATTTTTAAGTCCTTATCGTCAAAGGAATCCGGTATCAATTTTTCCAATACGCTCCATGTGAGTGAAGAACTCAATATCCTCACCTATTTGTATTATTATAATGGGGCCGGAGTGGCTATTAACGATTTTAATAACGATGGCCTCAATGATATCTACTTCACCAGCAACCAAGGTGCAGATAAACTGTTTATTAATCAGGGAGGTTTGAAATTTGTTGACGTTACTGAACAATCTGGAATAAATAATGCATCTGGTTGGACTACAGGAGTAACGCATGTAGATATTAATTGCGATGGGCTAATGGATATTTATGCCTGTAAGGTTGGAGCCTATAAGTCAATTCGTGGATCAAATTTATTGTATATCAATAAAGGCGTAGATGAAAACGGCATTCCGGTTTTCGAGCAGTCAGCACATGCTTACGGCCTTGATATTGTCGCGTTCTCAACGCAAGCAGCTTTTTTTGATTATGACCTGGATGGAGATTTAGATTTGTACCTACTTTCTCATTCTGTCCACCCTAATCGATCATATGGAAGCGGTGAAAACCGACTTGAAGTGGACACGCTTGCAGGAGATAGACTATTTGAAAATAGGGATGGTAAATTCGTGGATGTCTCAAAGAATGCCGGAATATTCCAGAGCAAAAGTGGTTATGGACTGGGGCTGGCAATAGGTGACTTGAATAAGGATGGTTATCCAGATATTTATGTGGGGAATGATTTTTATGAGAATGATTATTTGTACCAAAATAATGGAGATAAGACTTTTACTGAATTAAATTCCGCCGATCCAACAATTCTGGGACACACGTCACATTATTCTATGGGTAACTGTATTGCTGATGTGAATAATGATGGAAGGGCAGATATCATGAGTCTTGATATGTTGCCAGAAGATTTAATCACTTTGAAAACCTCGGGAGTGGAGGATGGCTATTCAGTTTACAATCGATTTTTACAGAATGGCTATGCTCCTCAGTATATGCAAAATACCTTGCACTTAAATAAGGGCACAGGAATATTTAGTGAGGTTAGTTTTCAATCGGGTATTGCGGCCACAGAATGGTCATGGGGTATTCTAGCTGCTGATTTTGACATGGACGGCTTCAGGGATCTGTACATAACGAATGGTATTCTTGGTGCTACCAATGACATGGATTATATCAATTACATTTCTCAAAATCATATCCAGTCAATAATAAGTCGAAATTCCACAGATCAAACGCTTGGTTTTAGTGACCTTATTCCGGAGAAAAGAGTAAAAAACTATTCATTTAAAAATAACAGGAACAATTCATTCACTGATGTGACCCATGAATGGTTTGATGCTGAAACTTCATTAAGTAACGGGAGTGCCTATGCCGATCTGGATAATGATGGCGATTTGGATATAGTGGTAAATAATGTCAATCAAGAAGCCTTTATTTTTCAGAATACCATTAACGACAAGGGGACAAGAAATTACTTATCTATCAAATTGAATGGAGGTAAGAATAACACGGCAGGCATAGGAGCAAAAGTTGAGGTTTTTGCAGGTGACCTCTATATATATGAAGAGGATTTTCCGGTGAAGTCATATTTATCCTCTGTGCCAAATGAAATTGTAATTGGACTAGGTGAAAACAGAATGGCTGACTCCATCAGAATAACCTGGCCAAATTTATCAGCACAAACATTATACAAAATTGAAGCCAATCAAGGTATTCTTTTTGACATAGCCAACGCGGCAAAAGATATAGAGAAAACTGAAGTTAAGCATACCTTTCTCACAAACTCTTCCGTATCAATTGATTTTGTACATCATGAAGAAAATACATTGGATTTTGACAGAGATCCTTTAATCCCATTTGCGCTAAGCAACGAAGGCCCAAGCATTGCCATTGCTGATGTGAATGGCGATTCACTGCAGGATATTTTTTTAAGTGGTGCAAAGCGGCAGGCTAGTCAACTTTTTATACAGGACCAAAATGGTGCCTTCATAAGTAAACAAAGTGATGTATTCGAATTAAGTGCAATAAGTGAGGATCTGGATCAGGTATTTTTCGATGTTGACAATGACTTAGACAATGACTTGTTAGTCGTCTCTGGTGGCAACGAATTTACAATGGGAGACCCGCTAAAACCCAGATTGTATGTTAATGATATGGGATCGTTTACCTATCAGAAATCCGAATTTGAAGGAGTGTCAATTAATGCCTCTGTCGTGAAAGTAATTGATTTGGAAAATGATGGCGATCTTGATGTAATTATAGGATCCAATGCATTGCCTGGTAAATTTGGAGAAGACGCGATTAACTATATTTATAGAAATGATGGAAAAGGTAGATTCGACAATATTACGTCTGCTTATAGTGAAGAATTTAGCAGTGCCGGATTGATTACAGCTGTTCAAGTGGCAGACCTGGATGGTAATGGATTTGACGATTTAGTGGCAGTAGGCACGTGGATGCCTGTTAAAATATTTATGAATGATGGAAAATCCTTTAATCAAATAGTTATTTCTAATACGGAAGGTTGGTGGCAAACAGTAGAAATAGCCGATTTTGATAAAGATGGTGATCTTGATCTGGTGGCCGGTAATTGGGGTCTGAATTCAAGATTAAGTGCATCAGCTAGGAACCCCATCAGATTATACAGACATGATTTTGATAATAATGGCAGCGCTGAAACATTAATTACCTATTACTACAGGGGACAAGAAACATTTTTATCATCAATGGATGAATTGGCTAAGCAAATGCCGTTTATCAGAAAGAAATATTTATCCTACCACGATTTTGCTAAGGCTCCGATTGACGATGTATTAGAACTTAAGAAAAGTGGTATCAAGAAGGAAGTTAAGGTGCTAACCAGTTGTTATTTTGAAAACGATGGAAGTATGAACTTTAGGATTCAGGTATTGCCGGCAACGGCACAAGAGTCTTCGATGAATGCCATAGCTATAGATGATATTAACAAGGATGGATACCTGGATATATTAATGGTGGGTAACAATTATGAGATCAGCACCCAATTGGGAAGATTGGATGCGTCTCATGGTGTGCTTCTTCTTAATGACCAGTCAGGTTTTTTCAAGGTGAGCGTAGACCAAAGTTTTAATGTGGCCGGGGCTGCACGAGATATTAAGAAAATTAAAGTTGGAGTGGATAATTACTTTATCATCTCCATGAACAACGATAGACCCATTTTTCTAAAAAAGCAGATAAACGAATGATAGCGCATAGAATTATAGTCCTGATATTTCTGTCAGTTCTTGCCTTTTCATGTAATGACAGTGAAAGAAATGATGCTGATAATACGGATGGACAAGGAGTGCTCTTTAAAAATCTTTTGCCGGAGCAAACTGGAATGTATTTTGTCAATGAAATTGAGAACCAAAAGAATTTTAACATTTTCAAGTACCGCAATTTCTACAATGGGGGTGGCGTAGCCATCGGAGATATTAATAATGACGGATTACCAGATGTTTTCTTCACAGCCAACATGAAGAAAAATCGGCTGTTTCTTAATAAAGGTGATCTTAAATTTCAGGACATCACGGACTCAGCTGGAGTAGGGGGTATCAAACCCTGGTCAACAGGGGTTTTGATGGTGGACGTGAATAGCGATGGATATTTGGATATCTATGTCAGCAACGCTGGGAATATGGAGGGTAACAATCATGATAATGACTTATATATCAACAACGGAGATTTAACCTTTACGGAGAAAGCACAAGAATACAATTTGGCTAAAAGCGGTTTTTCCACACATGCTAGCTTCTTTGATTATGATAAGGACGGTGATCTGGACGCCTATTTATTAAATAATAGTAATATTCCGGTAAGTGGACTGGGTTATGCGGCAGATCGTGACAAAAGAGCAAGTGAATGGGAAAACGTCCCAGAGATTTTCAGAGGAGTTGGCGATGTGTTGTTGAGGAATGACAATGGGAAATATGTGGATGTAAGTGAGGAGGCTGGAATCTATGGAAGCTTAATTGGTTTCGGTTTAGGTGTCTTTGTTTGTGATATTAATGATGATACCTACCCGGATATCTATGTAACCAACGATTTTTACGAGCGGGACTATCTTTATATAAATCAAAAGGACGGAACCTTTTCAGAGGAGATAAAGAATTGGACTTCCCACCTGTGCCTTTCTGCAATGGGCGTAGATATGGCAGACATTAACAACGATGGTCTGACTGATATCTTCATTACAGATATGATGCCTGAGAAAGAACAAAGAATTAAAAGTGTAATGGAGTTCGATGGGTATGATGTTTTTAAGCTAAAGCAGAGCAGGGATTTTTATCAGCAATACATACAGAATACACTCCAGCTAAACAATGGAAATAATTCCTTTTCTGAAATAGCCTATTACAGTGGAGTTGCTAAAACGGATTGGAGTTGGGCCGGGCTAATGTTTGACATGGATAATGACGGGTATAAAGACATCTATGTCACCAATGGAATACTTCATGATTTAACCGACATCGACTTTGTTGACTTTTTCGCTAATGAGGTGATTCAAAACACGGTTTTGACTGGAGAGAAAAAAGAGATTAGTTCTATAATCGACAAAATGCCGGTAGTTGCCATGTCTAATTACGCATATCAAAATAACAAGGACTTGACTTTTAAGAATGCGACTAAGCAATGGGGCCTAGAAATCCCTAGTTTTTCAAATGGCTGCGCATATGGAGATTTAGATGGTGATGGAGACTTGGATTTGGTGGTGAATAATGTAAACATGCAGGCTTTCGTTTTTGAAAATCTTAGCAGCCAGAAAACAAGTAAAAGGTATTTGCAATTTGAATTGAAGGGAACCAAAGGCAATTCGTTTGCTATAGGGTCGTCAGTCAAGTTATTTAGCAAGGGAAAGACCATTTTGCAGGAATTAATGCCTTCAAGGGGCTTTCAATCCTCAATGGATTATACCATGACATTTGGTGTGGGGGAAGAGGACAAAATTGATTCAGCTCAGGTAATATGGCCAGATGGCAAATTGACCAAATTGAAGAATGTTAACACGAACCAAAAGATTACTTTATCACAGGCGGATGCCGCTGATTTTAAAATCGTAAACAAACCTAAATTAGCAGAGTTACTTCTCAAGCCAGTAACAGAAAACGTCAAAGATCACAAAGAAGATGGTTTTGATGATTTTGATCAGGAGGGATTGGTCATGTCGCAATTATCAAAAGAGGGACCGGCTCTGGCAGTGGGTGATGTTAATGGTGACGGAAGTGAGGATGTTTTTATTGGCGGAGCCAAGGATCAACCAGGTCAAATATATTTATTGCAGTCTGATGGCAACCTTGTATTCAAGTCAAGCAATTGCTTTAATACAGATGCAATGTTGGAAGATACGGCTGCTGCATTCTTTGACGCGGACGGAGATGGCGATCTTGATCTTGCCGTAGGCACAGGTGGCAACGTGGCCAGAGATAAGGAATTGTATCAAACCAGATTATATCTGAACAATGGAAAGGGAGAATTTTCCAGATCAGCTGTAATTCTGCCATTTGCCAAAACCAATATATCCGTAATTGCTCCTTATGATTTTGATTCTGATGGGGACATTGATTTGTTTGTAGGTTCAAGAAGTGTACCTGGGGTTTATGGTGTTAACCCTGCTCATTTGTTTTTATTGAACGATGGCACGGGAACATTTTCAGATGGCACAGAAAGATATGCTTATGAATTGAAGGATGCCGGAATGGTAACTGACGCAAAATGGGTGGATATTGACAATGACAATAAATTGGATTTAGTCACTGTTTCAGAATGGGGTACTCCACTCATATTTAAAAATACAGGAAAGCGATTGAATAAATTAAATTCTAACCTTGATTCCTTAAATGGCTGGTGGAAGGTAATCGAAACAGCGGATCTTGATGGGGATGGGGATGAAGATTTAATTCTCGGAAACAAAGGGCTGAATATTCCTTATGTAGCTACTAAGGAAAACCCTTTAAAGCTATGGATTAATGATTTTGATGAAAACGGAACCATTGAACAAATTACCACTTCACATTATAATCAGGGCGATTATCCGATACATATGAGAAAGGAGCTGACTGCTCAATTACCCAGTTTAAAAAAGGAGAATTTGAAAGCTTCAGACTATGCCAGACGAACAATCCAGCAGCTATTTAATCCGGAGGTTGTGAATAGGTCCTTGGTTAAATTGGCTAATACTTCAGAAACTGTAATCGCCGTCAATGAAGGTAATGGCCAATTCTCAATCGCAAAATTGCCAAACCGTGTTCAATGGTCGTGTGTTTGTGGAATATCATGTGCTGATGTGAATAAAGATGGAAACATAGACCTGGTGATGGCGGGTAATAATTTTGGGTTTAAACCCCAGTTTTCAAGACAAGATGCCAGTTACGGACACGTACTCTTGGGAGATGGCAAGATGGGGTTTGAATGGACCGACTTTAATACAAGTGGATTCTTTATTAGGGATGAGGTACGGCATTTAAGATCCTTTGCTGATAAAAGCGGCAAAAGATATGTTTTGGCTGCAATTAATAATGGTACGCCGAGGGTGTTCGAGTACGGAAAGCAATAAGGTTACGATTTAATGAAAACTATTTTTGTAGCGAGAACTGTCGCCATTATTGCTCTTCTATTGCTTCTGTCAAGTTGTAATAGAGAAAAGCAATTATTTCAAAAGCTTGACATTACTAATGCCGGAATTGATTTCGAAAACACCTTAACACCAACTGACGACTTTAATATCATAGACTATCTCTATTTCTATAATGGTGGGGGAGTAGCTATTGGAGATATAAATGGAGATAGTTTACCAGATCTTTTTTTCTCAGGCAATCAGGTTAAGAATAAGCTATACCTTAATAAAGGAAACTTGGAGTTTGAGGATATTACCGAGTTAGCTGGTGTCGAGGGAAGCAGTTCGTGGAATACAGGAAGTGTAATGGCAGATGTGAATGGGGATGGGTTATTGGACATCTATGTTTGCGCGGTAATTGGACTCAAAAACTTAAGAGGTCATAACGAACTTTTCATAAATAATGGTGATAACACTTTTACCGAAAAAGCTTCGGAATACGGACTGGATTTTGAATCTTTCAGCTCCTCTGCTTCATTTCTCGATTATGATCTCGATGGAGATTTGGATATTTATCTTCTCAATCATGCAGTTCACACACCTGAATCTTTTGGCAGTGCCAATCTGAGAAATACCAGAAGTTATGAAACCGGAGATAAGCTGCTGCGCAATGACGGGAATAAGTTCGTAGATGTAAGTGAAGAAGCTAATATTTATGGGGGTGTGAATGGATATGGATTGGGAGTTGCTATTTCTGATTTCAACCTTGATGGCTACCCTGATATCTACGTGGGTAATGATTTTCATGAAGATGATTATTTCTACTTAAACAATGGTGACGGAACCTTTAGCGATCAACTTAGAAGTGCATTTAATTATACCAGCCGATTTTCCATGGGCAATGATGTAGCTGATTTAAACCATGATGGATATCCGGACCTGATTAGCTTGGATATGCTTCCTAAGGATGAGAAGGTAATTAAGCGCTCGGAGGGAGATGAGGGAATTACTACATTAAAGATGAGAACAGATCAGTATGGATATTACTATCAGTTTGAAAGGAACATGCTCCAGTTTAATCAAGGAAATGGAAAATTTATTGAAACAGGTCTCATTAGCAATATCGCAGCAACAGACTGGAGTTGGAGTGCCTTGTTTGCTGATTTTGATCACGATGGAAATGAAGACCTCTTTATATCTAATGGCATACCACGAAGGCCCAATGATCTCGATTACATAAAATATGTGTCCAATGAGCAAGTGGCAAACAAAATGGGGATGACGAAGCTGGTTGATGAGAAGGCTTTGTCTTTAATGCCAACGGGAATGGTAGAAAATTATATTTTTAGAGGTTCTGGTGGATATACATTCGAAGATAAGTCTAAAAAGTGGCTGCCTAATGAAAGGACTTGTTCGACTGCAACAGCGATTGGTGATCTGGACAATGATGGAGATTTGGATATTGTGATTAACAATGTCAATGATAAGGCAGGAATTTATATCAATCAAACCAATGAAAAAGCCAACTACCTAAAACTTAAATTAGATTTTGGTGCGAACAATCAATACGGCATTGGTTCGAGTGTATATAGTTATCAAAATGGTGTGCTGCAGTACAAAGAAATGTACTCCATCAGGGGCTTTCAGGCCTCTTCCGAGCCATTATTAAATTTTGGTTATGCTGGTGCTCAATTGGTTGATTCGATTGTTGTTGTGTGGCCAAATGGGATGGCCCAACGACTTAAACAGGTAAAGACGAATCAGACACTCACCATTTCCTATGACAATAAAGGGGTGTCTAAATTCAAAAGAGTTTTACCTGCGATGAAATCAATATTCACACAGATTAATCCAGTTGAAATGGGTATTGACTTTGTTCACGAAGAGGACAAATACACCGACTTTGACCGACTTAAATTATTGCCGTATCAGCAATCGGATAAAGGTCCGGCAACAGCCATTGGCGATATTAATAATGATGGGAAAAAGGATATTTATTTTGGAGGCTCCAAGAGAATACCGGGTAGGTTTTACATTCAATCAGCTAATGGATTTACCCTCACTTCAATTCCTGAAATAAAAAATGATTCCATCAAGGAGGACGTGGAGGCTGTAATAGAAGATTTTAATAATGATGGTAAATCAGATTTGTTTATTGGCACGGGTGGTGCGGATTTCTATGGTATAGCGAAACCTTTATTGGATAGTTATTACATATCCACCGACTCAGACTTTAAGCTAACTGAAATAGAAGGCTATTATGAAAATGCATCTTGTGTAAAACCATTTGATTTTGATGGAGATGGTGACCTTGATTTGTTTGTTGGCAATGAGTCAGTCTCCAACGATTTTGGAAAAATGCCCAAGTCCTACTTATTGAAAAATGATAACGGAAAATTTACGCCAATTCAAAAAGACTTATTTGAGCATCTGGGAATGATTACCGACGCTCTTTGGGATGATTTTGATGGAGATGGCCTAAAGGATTTGATAGTCGTGGGTGAATGGATGAATCCGGTTTTTTTAAAAAATAATAACGGCACCTTTCGAAAAGAAAACAAACTATCCGGGAACATAAGTGGACTTTACCAATCAGTGATACCTTATGATATGGATGGCGATGGTGATAATGATTATATACTTGGTAATTGGGGATTGAATTCAAAATACAATGCCTCTGAAAGGTTTCCTTTAAAAATGTATTATAATGATTTTGATGGAAATGGACAGGCCGAAACAGTAATTGCTATTGAAAAAGGAGGCTCCTATTACCCTTTTGATTCTTTTGATATGCTTGCTGGACAAATAGTGAGTTTACATAAGAAATTCACCAGTTATGAAGCTTTTGCTGGTAAAACAATTGAAGAGATATTTACAAGTGACCAGTTAAGTAATGCGATTGTTTATGAAATCACTACGCTTGAAACAGGGTATTTGCAAAATGATAACGGTAGTTATAGTTTTCATGCCTTTACGAATGAGCTTCAATTGTCTCCGGTGCTCACTATGCTAACACATGACTTTGATGGGGATGGAAATGAGGAAGTTTTGTTGGGAGGGAACTACTTTGGGCTTCAGCCTTTTAATGGTAGATACGGATCCTTTGGGGGAGCAGTAATTAACAACAAAGGAGAAATAATTTCCGGTAAGGATGTAGGGTTAAATTTTGTTAATCAATCAGTGAGACATTTGGATTTGATAAACTTTAATGGGAATACTTATTTGCTCGCCACTATAAACAATGGAGCGGCTCAAATCTATAGATTGTTAAAATAGGATGAAGAAAATTTATTGGGCGCTGGCAGTGCTGGGTTTGGTTGTGTTGAGTTGGTATTTGTTCATCCTGCCTTATGAATATGAGGTTAGTTTTAAAGTTAAAACATTACCTGGAGACGTAATTGAGACCATTAGATTATGGGATAGGTCAATGGCTAATTCAAAAATCCTGAATGTGGATTCCCTCTTTTCAGTACGGCAAAGCATCTCACGGAATAATAATAAGTATACTTACGATTGGAATTTTAGCTTGCTTAATGATAGTACAACCAAGGTAAGCATAAAGATTACCGAGCCTGGAAAATCACTGAAGAATAAGATATTGATACCTATTTCTTCCCAACCTATAGAAGAGGATGCTAACGATATTTCACGGACATTTTATGATATTCTTAAAAATCAT